>SLGR01000257.1 GCA_007136585.1 Candidatus Sumerlaeota bacterium
GGCGTGGGATAACGAGAAGTTATACCCATCCAGGGAGGCAAGGCCCGCGGGGTTATAGTAATGCGAGAGTATATCCCCGCATACCCCGGAGTAAGCCTCGGCCATTGCCGAGGGGCCGGCCCCCACTCCTATCCTAAGGAAAGCCGCCGCGTTATCTCCCGGGTCCGCCTTGAGACAGACCCCCGATACCAGGAAAACCGCTATAAGTACCGCAAATATCTTCTTTTTCATTCTCTTCACCGCCTTATTTTACCACCGCGAACTTCACCGTCTCGGTATCCCCTCCGGAAGTTATCACCATTATATACACTCCCGAAGCAAGATCATCGGCCTTTGCCCAGCGGAGGCTGTTACCTCCGCTGTGTGATATCTCATCCACAAGCTCGCCCGCTATACTGAATATTCTTATATCAGCCTTCTCGGTAAGGTTTCCTACCATTATCCCGCCTCCGGGAACCGAACCGTAATCCGGGTCCCCCGGCTTAAGCGGGTTCGGGTATACATACACATCACCTATATCCGAGTATACCTCAACCACAAGAGAGTATACCGAGAGGCTCGTCAGCCGGGCCTGTATCCATCTCTCCTGCCTGTTTACAGTAAGTTTATCTCTTTCTATGAACTCCCACTCCTCATCCGCCTCGTTAAGGCGCACAACGCGGAGCTTATTTATATCGGAGACGGTAAGCCCCTCGGGGTAGTTTATCTGAAGTATAATCTCCTCCCCGGCAAGGAGGCCCTCTATATCATCCGGGTCCACAGGCGTGCCGTCGTGGCGCATAAGCATATAATTACGCGGAGTAACTATATCGCTCCTTGTGCCGGGAGGCAGCTTGGAGTCGGCGGCGGATCTTCTGGCGGACTGTTCCGGCGTAAGGTCAAGGACCAGGGCGTATGTGGGAATACTCGTGGGGGGAACCGTCAGCCTGACCTGTCCGTCATCCGTCTCAACCGAGTATTCCTCATCCTCATAGACCGGGATACTCAGGGTTACCGTAGAGAGGACCTGCGACCACCCGAAATTACCGGACGCATCGCGCGCAACCGCGGCAAACCAGTAGGTCGTACCCTCACTTAACCCGCTCCAGGTATGGGTATCGGAACCCGTCCACCCGGTATCGGAGAATATCTCAGAAGGCGGAGGATAGCTGCTTATCCTGAACGCGTACGGTTCGGCGCTAAGCTCGTAGTAGTCGGTCGCCGATACCTTAAGGTCAATACTGGAGCTTAGCACCCTTACTATCTCAAGCTCCGCCCTTATCGCCGGAATTACCCTGACCTCAACGCTGCCTATGGCCACTCCTCCGACATATACGCTTATATCTATTATTTCGGCCTTGCTGTACTCGGCGACAAGTGTATACTCACCTGTCTCTCCGTCTTCCTGGACGTGCTTAAGTATGAGCGCCCCGGTTCCCCCGGAGAGAATATTAAAGTCCTGTATCTCCAGGCCGCTTACGGGGTTTCCTTCGGAGTCCCTTACAGAGACCGATAAAGCAAACTCATTCCCGGCAACCGGAAGCTCAGGCTGGGTCTCTTCGGACACTATGCTCTGTTCTATGCCCAGCTCTATTACCTCCATCACCGTAACCACGGAATCGTCAAGCCCGGCGGCGGAAGTATGAAGGTAGTAACTACCCGCGGCGTTAAACGATATCTCATACTCCACTACCCCCTCAACCGCATTTACGGGCCCTTCGGTATGAGACTCTGAGCCGTCCCAGATATTGAGAACGACCCCGCCGTCAAACTCCGTGTCAACAGCCCATATACTGTTTGAAGCGTAGGTCCTTACAGTTACCGTGGAATCAACCACAGCAACCGAAGGAGCCCCGGATTTCCCCCTGTTGCGGGCCCGGGGTTCCCGGGTTTCCCCGGGCGCCGTAAGGAGCAGCTGCCCTGCCGGGGCCCTGTATGAGAACGGCAGGTCAATCATTGAGGAGTTTCTGCCTGAATCCCAGGCAAAGACCCTGTAGAAGTAGTAGCTGCCGGGAGTAAGAGCGGGCAGATCCGTCTCCTCCGCCTCTCTCATATTGCCGGAGTCAAGTATCTCGTTTTGCTGATCGTTTTCCGGACCGGTATCGTAAAGTATTACCCTGTACCCTGAAGCGCTATCTATCTCATCCCAGGCCAGCCTGGAAAGTGAGACCCCCAGGTTAGTATAGGGTTCGGGCTCTACAGGAGTCACAATAGGCATAATAGCCGTAACGGTCGCCGTAAAGACACGGTCCGGTTCTCCGGCAGGATAGGCCCCCTCGGTCTCGTAGACTTTCAGCGTGTAGTAATAGGGCGGGTCTCCCTCCGGCCTGTTCGGTTCGTCCTCAGGTTCCCAGGTTATCCGGGTTTTTGTAGAGAATAAAGTACTCCATTCCAGGGACCCGTTATCCTCTTCGGATTCAAGCAGAAAATACCCGTCAATCCCCGGACCCGATAAGGCCACAACCCGAGCCGCCGCGTCCCGGTCATCAAGACTGACGTTTATACTGTAGAACCTGCGGGGCGACCCGTCACTCCAGTCATACTCTTCCCGGAAATGGGAGTCCGCTTCAGTATCGTACGCAGGCTGCGCCAGCGGGTTATCCAGATCGTCCCGGAGAGTAAAATCAAGCAGAGTCTCCGCTTCAGAAATATGAACCGGGTCCGCCTCCTCTAAACTGTCCCGGTCCTTATGGATATACCACGGGTCGGCTTCCGTGAAACGGAAATTCCCTTCAAATACGGTAGATACCATATAATAATCGGCGCCGAGCTCAAGCCCCGTAACCTCGTACTGAACCGGGAAATTCAATGGGGATTCAACAAACCCCATAGCGTCGGGTTCTGTCTCCATATCCGGAGATAACCACAAGGCCACAACAAGGTTTTTACCCGAAGTGTCAACGCTTCCTTCGTAACTTACCACGCCTTTCAGCACAGCCGATATGTTATTTGTCACAGACTCTCCAGTGAACTCTCCGGCCTCGTTCCCCGCAGGGTCGCGCAGGGGGTTGGCTCCCCTGGTGTAACTCAGGGTTATCCCGTCACCGTAAGAGAGGAGCGCCGAAAGTCCGAGCGTAACCGCGCTTTCAGTAATATCAACGGATGTAACATCCAGTTCCCCGCCGTCTTCGCCGCCTATACTGAAATCCCCGGGATCGGGAACTGAGCCCCCGTCCAGGTCTTCGCTGTAGATAAGCACAAGTTCATCGGGGGCCCCTGGCTCAACCGAAGCCGAAAGAAGCGACGGCGGAGTGGTGTCTATAAGTATCTCAAACGGGTCGGCCCACCGTGTCGGGGGATCAAGTTCGTACAGGGCCCGCGCGGACCAGTAGTAAGACCCTTCCCTGATATCCTTCCCCTCATCGGGCACATTCACCCTTATAGCAGTTGTACCGGTGCTAAGCAGGACAAAATCACCTATAGCCCCTTCCCAGCCCGAGGGCCAGACGGCAAACTCGTACCCCGAAGCTCCGTCCACAGCGCTCCAGTTAAACTCTACCTCATCCGCCTTTGTTATATACCCGTCCCCGGGGGATACGAGATCCGGCCAGTCGGGCATTGTAACGCTTACGGGACCGGTATCCGGGGTGAGAATTCCCGCAAGGTTCACCGCGGCGACCTTGTAGTAATAAGTCTTACCTTTCTCCAATCCGGTATCTGTAAAGAATATATCCCCGTCAACGTAGTCTCCTGTATCACGGAACTCTATATCATATGTGATATTATCGGTGGAACGCAGTATACTGTACAGTGTACCCTCGGGGTTTCCATCGGAATCCCAGCTTATGGTCACGCTTGAGTAGAAGGTCTCATAAACATAAAGCCCATCAGGCTGAACTGCGTAGGTAACCGTGGAGACCCAGGGAGAGAGCTCTGTATTACCCGCCCTGTCCGAGGCCTGCGTCCAGAACCACCAGGTTGTATTGGGATTTATATGTCCCGGGGTAGTTATCGTCTGTGTGCCGGTAACTTTAGCAGACCACCCTTCAACCTCCTCATAGGCCCCGCGAGTGCTGAAATAAATACTGAACCCTATCTCGTTCTGCGGGGTGAAGTTATCCTCCGCCAGAAGGCTGTAGGTAAGCACATTTCCTGTTGTAAGCTCAACTACCTTAAACTCCACATCCCGGGGAGCGGTGGTATCCACCGTAACCGCCCAGTGGTCAGACCACGCGGATTCATCCTCCCCGTAAACGCCCTTCACTCTCCAGATGTACTCCCCCTCGGAGAGAAATTTCTGATACTCGCTCTCTCCGCCTGTCCAGTCAACTGACGGTTCGGCAAAACCGCCATCACCGGATTCTGTCACCTGGAGCTTGAAATTAGATGCCGGGACCGCGTCACTCCACTTAAATACAACATTATTATCATCAACATGTTTACCGTCCTCGGGGGATATAAGTCCGGGGACGGGAAAATCAAGTATATCAAACGGATCCGAAAAGACATCCGGAAACCCGTTCAGGGGATCGGAAAATCTTATCACGGCACCGAAGACATCCTCAGCGGCATTATGGGTGAGATCCGTAAACGCGGCGACCCCTGAGACCGCCTCAATCTGAGTCTCCCCGCCCAGAGTCCAGTCGCCCGCAGAAACAGCGGCCTCAATTGTCTGGGCTGAATCGGCTATATTCCCGTACTCGTCAAGGATGAGCACTACGGGCTGCACAGCAAAAACGGGTTCCGCGTCGCCTCTCTGCCCGGCAACCGGCTGCGTAGCCACAACAAGATGGTCGGCCGATGCGGGCAGCGGGGTTATGGAAACCGGAAGGGTATCCGGGTTACTTACATCCTCCAGGCTGAATGTTATCTCCTGCAGGAGAGCGCTGAAAAGTATAAGATCTGCCGAGACCTCTCCCCCGGAAAAATCAACATCCTGCACCCGGGTGGAGTCTCCCTCAAAAGAGACCCCGTCAAAACTTCCCAATCCTCCAAGCGGCGCGGGCAGGTAACCTGAAACCGTGACATCATATAAGCCGGAATACCCGGCATCTTTCACATCATCGGATCTTCTGACCGTAAGGGTCACTTCTATCGCCTCCCCGGCGGTATGGGGGCCTGGGTCCGTTTCGGCCACCGCGTAATGCCTCAGGTAAGGCAGGGTATTATCAACCTCCACCTCTGAGTCTCCGGTAAAAGCCCCTACAAGGCTTCCGTCAGCGGCCCGGAGGTCGCCGCCGTTATACCCGACCCTTATCTCGTCGCCGGCGTTAATCTCGCTGCCCTGGTCAAGCCAGAACTCAAAATTATCCGCATATAAATAAAGTGTCTCATCTTCAGGCTCCCACCAGGAGTAGGGATACCCTTCATCAAACCCCCGCTCCGGCCCGCCGTTTACCCTGTAGTAGAAGTTATCCCTCACTTCATTACCTATACTCTCCCATTCATCGGGATCAAACTCCTTATTGAACTCCACGAGTATAACCGGATGCCCGTCCAGCGTATAAAATGTATCCAAAACAGTCCGGGCGGAGACCGGGACCGGGGCCACGTACTCCCGGATAACTATACTCTGGATCTCCTGCGCATCAAGCTCCACTGAAATGAGGCTTACCGTTATATCTATCGTCTCAGCGGTATCGTAAGATACGGTCACTTCGTAATAACCGGGGCCTACCTCGGTTATCCCGATAATATCCAGGTTTCCCGTACCGCTGTGATTTATCTCAAACTCGACAGGCTCAAACCCGGATATAAACATTCCTTCGCTGTCATTGACCTCTATTGAAAAGGTAAACCAGGACTCTGCTTCCGGGGATTCGGGGTCAGCGGCGTTTACCCGGCTCTCAACCGGATCGGGGATGGAGCGGACCCTGGCCTCAATATTCGTCTTTCTGCCTACAGAGTAAAGTTCAAGGCAGTTCTCCTCGAATATCCCTTCCCCGCCCTTTAAAAGCTCCTCTTCATCCGGGACCGGCCTTACAAGAAAGAACCCTACCTCTATCCAGCAGTCAAGGCCTTCACCAAGCGGGCCATCAAGATCAACATGCTGCACCTTTTCTTCAAAATCGTGCATCTCATCCCCTAGGTGGTGGTAGATCTCAAGGTATATATTATCCAGCTTCCAGTTTTCCTCGTCAAAGCTGAATTCCGCGAACTCGTTAAAATCAATACGCTCCGTCCCGGCGGGGATGTAAAGTCTCTCATCATACCATATCCATCCGGACGGGGTAGTTATTATCTCAGGGGCCGGGGGAGCGAGTATCTCATCCGGGCCGTGCCAGAGAAAACTTCCGGCAACCTCGCCGTCGGAACGGTTCCGCGCCTCAAACAGGACGCTATCGGCCGTGCCGCCGATTATGTAATTTGCAGTTATGGTGGCAAGCCATACCGTGGAACCCATTTCCTCCGCGTACTCACTATTAAACTCCACCCACTCGCCCGAACCCGCCCGGGCGTGAAGGGTATAAAGCTCATCCGATATGCCGGAAAGCATAATCGCCATCTGCTCGTTCTCCCCGGTATCGGGGGAAACCTGCCCCGCGGTGGTCTGGATAAACCGCTCCTCAAACTCCACCAGGAATATGCTTATACCCAACTCAAGGGTAACCCCTTCCGCGGGCCCGTCAAACCCGGTCTGGATACCGTTTCCGTTTATTGCGGCGACCTGCCAGTAGTAGGTGGTCTCCGCCTTAAGGGCCGTATCCGTAAAGCTTACGGTCATACCGTCCCAGGCCCCCGGCGTTACGGTGCTCAGCTGGATATGATTAAAAGCGCTGTCCGTGGATCTCTCCACCCTCCACATAGTGTAATCCGGGTTTAAGCCGGCGTTCCAGCTTACGGTCGCGCTGGAGGAGAATATCCCGCTTACATTTATACCGGAGGGTTCGGCGGCCAGCGAGAAGACGATCTCCGATTCGGATACGCTGCTGTAATAATCATCGGAGGCTTTTATATAGAAATGATTTGAGGCGTTGGGTGATAATCCCTCCTGAGCCCATTCCGTATCTCCGCCGGCGTCGTGGACCTCTTCCCCGTCGGAAGCGTCCATAACCCTGTAATTATCTGCGCGGTCCACCGGGTCCCAGCTCCAGTCAATCCGGCTCTCGGAGTCAGCAGCGCCTGTAAGGTTCTTAACCGGGGGAAGAAACCCTTTTCCCATATTAACGGTATCGGCGCTGAGAAACCTCAGGTCAAAGGAGCTGTCAGATTTCTCTGATACCCAGGCCAGGTCAAGCGTCCCTTCGTTATTCCACCAGGGACTCCACCTTATGACAGGATCCAACTGATGTTCCGCTCCTGCTGTAAAAACGGTTATATTCTGTTCCCACTCACCGGAGCCCGCATCAAAGTAAGTATAAAGTATCTGAAAAATCGTATCTTCAGCAGATTTTCTCCCGCGCCAGACGGCGTGGAGGTTCCCTTCGCGGTCAGCCGCCAGGCTGGGCCTGCTCTGGTTATGACCAAGTTTTCCGATTATATACTCCGGGGCCGACCACGAAATTCCCCTGTCCTGCGAAACGGAATACCTTTTCTCAAATATGAGCTGTGAGTCGTTTCCGCTCCAGAGGATATGAATATTATCCTGCGGGCATACAGCTATTGAAGGGTCCCTTGCAAGCTGGTCACCCGGATCGCCTATATTAACCGGAGCGCTCCACTGCCCCTCCTCATTCCGGGAGTAACGGATCATCCTCTCCTGGGACCATACAGCGTGGATATCCCCGCGCGAATCAACCGTCAGGGCAGGCCATTGCTGCATAACTTCCGGGAGATAATCAATAGCCGTTCTTTCGGAATCCCAGCCCTCGCCGGCCGGGCTGCTTATGTAAAGGACCCGCTGCCTATCATCTATATTCTGAAAACCCCGCTGCCATATTACGTGGAGGCCGCCGTAAAAATCCGCCGTTACAGAAGGCATCTCCCAGCCGTAATCATCTCCCGTCTCTTCAGTTATAAGCGATACTGCGGACCAGTTCTCGCCGTCCTCTGATGTTATATAACTCAGCCGGCTGCCGCCTTCTGAGTTCTCCGCCCATACCACGTGTATCCTGTCCTCCGAATCCACCGCGACTGAAGGGGCCGAGGGGCCCTCTCCGGCATACGCAACTTCCGAGCTGTGCCAGCTCGCGCCGTTATCCCCTGAGCTTGATACAAAAACCTTATACCCTCCGTCATCTTTCACATAGACCATATAAAGGTCCCCGGAGGAGGTCCTCACCATACCCCTTGCGTTATTGCCGGGTGTAAGATGCCGGTCCGGCTCAGCCCCGTCCACTATTACGCCGGTATTTGATACCGCGGCGGCGGATACCAGGTTTGACGAGGAGGACCATATATCAAAATGGTTCTTATGCCATATCTTAAAGAAATACTCCCTGTCATCTTCCATATACAAGGAATGAGAGACCAAATCTCCCGGGGTAACGCCGTGGGTGGATTCCGCTATCCCGTATTCAACCGCTGCAGAGGCGGACCACTCCACCCCGGCCCAGGTTGAGTACTGTATGGCGTAAAGCGACCCTTCCTCCAGCGCGCTTAAGTCTTCAACCGTGCCGGGAGCCTCCCAGCTGAGTATTACCCCTCCCTCAAGCCCGGAAGGCTCAGCGTGCAAGGTATCCACCCGGCCGGGGCGTGGGACGGAAAGGGTTACCTCGGTCTTTCTCATCACCTGGTATATCTCGCCGTATTTTTCCAGTACCCCTTCTCCGCCGGACCCGTCAAGAAGCCTTACGGCCGAGAACTCAATATAAAGGTTGTAGAACCTTCCGGTTTCAAGGGGCTCGTCAAGCGTCAGGATAATGCTCTCAGGAGCGCCGTCCGTGTAGGTCCCGGAGGATATAATAACAGGGTCCGCTGGGTTATCCGTGGGATCCTCAAGGTGGTAGTACACGCTGTCAAAATCGGTCATACCGTCATTTGAGAACCCTTCAAAGTTATCCCATTGAAGGGTATCCGTGCCCTCCGGTATAAAAAGGATGTTTTGTCCGATAGGAGCAAAATAACTCCATTCCGAACCGTCAATATTCTTCAGGGTCGGGGTGGAGGGGATCACCATCTCCTGCCCGGTCCAGCTGTATGTCCCTAAAACCACCTCAAGGGCGTCTTCCGCTGTAAAGAGCATCTGACCCGGATCATAAGGCGGGTAACCGTGGGGTATCGGGGTTGAGATATTTATGGTGACCCACTCCCCGTCATCATAGATAAGCTCGTACCTGTCCTCACCGTCATCTATGTAAAGGCTGTATACACCCTCATCCAGCCCTGATATGGCCAACCCCTCCCAGTACTCTTCTTCCAGGGGCTCGTGCGAGCCGTCACCAGTCTGAGAGAAACTCCTGTCAAAGGCGATCCCTATAAACCTGACCTCCGTGAACTTGATATCAACTTCGCCTGCAGGATCACCGAAGGAATCTACCCCGAGGTAAGCTCTTACGCTTACAAACCCGTACTCATCCGAAGTAAGCTGCGCGGTATATGTCCCGTCACCGTTATCTGTAACCACAGAGAGTTCCCCATCTCCCGAGAGTACCACCATATATACATCATCTCCCCCGGCGGAGCGTATATTCCCCTGTGCGTCGCGCACGGTAACCGTAATAGTTGAGACCTCCACCCCCGCGAGTATATCGCTGCCCGGGGAAGCCGTGACCTCCGAAACCCCCGCATCGGGATCTCCGGGAACAAACGTGACGTCAACCGTTCCTATGACAGGACCCCCGGGACCCTCAAGATGCGCCGTTACGGTAACAGAAGAAGCCACAGTAGTGGAAAGAGTTGCCTCGTAAGTGCCGTCTTCATTATCGGTTACGGCGCTCAGGATTCCCGGGGCCGATAAAAATACCGTATCACCCCCGGCAGAACATAAGTTTCCGTACATATCACGGAGGGTTACCGTGAGTGTCGAGGAATCAACCCCGTCTGCTGTAAGACCTGAGACCGGGTCCGCCGCTATACTGGAATACCCGGCCGAAGGTTCTGCCGCCGTTACGGTCAAGGTAAAGTCGCCTATCTCAACCCAGGTATCCTGCCTGATCTCAACCTCAACCGGCACATCCTCGTAAATACCCGCCGTATACTCTGCAAATGATACTAAAACAGATCCTCCTATGAAAGGCGACGCGGCAGAATATAAATCACCCATTCTGACGTTATAATTTCCGCTCACCGGGTCGTCATTTGTATCGGCTAAATTCATTGTTACATAAATAAGTTCGCCTGCTTCTACAGTATCTTCCCCGAGAGAAACAGAAGAGTTTCCGGCATCAACATCAATCGCCGTTATGGTAAGCTCGGTCGGCTCACCGCGCTCAAACTCAATCAAAAGGACCAGGAACTCTCCGGCGGCAGTAAGTTCTCCGCTGAGGTAAGTATCAAAGACGGTCAGGGTGCTCCCCTCGCCGGTAATATCATAATCTCCTTCAGGCCCCTTAATAAGGGTGTACTCTCCCACGGTTACAGTAGATATGGAAACGGCGTCGTTCCAGGTCACTGAGGTCTCAATATCACCGGGAGAATAGAGAGAGTAATCTGCAGATTCGGGAGATATGCTTGCGGGAACCGGAGGAACGTTATTCTCTACAGCCAGGTCGCTGAAACCCCCGAGGACCCCGCCGGCTTCAGTTGTGACTTCTCCGGGAGTATAAGTAAGAGTAACCGTATCTCCGTAAGATACAGTATCGCCGTCTACTGTAAGATTTATGAGAAAGAAATTCTCATCCCGAGATGCCTCGCTGAAATACTGAGCGGGCCCTTCGTTTATACTGTAAGAAAAACTGTCTTCTTCTCCGGAAGGATCCCCCATTTCCCGGTCAAATTCAATGGATATGAGCGTGCCGGACTGGTCTGTTGAGGCGCCTGTAACTTCCGGGGGAGTAACTCTCAGAAACGCGTCGTCGGCATTAATATAACCGAATTGGTCTCCCTTGCCTATAAGCCTCAGGCGGGCGTAAGCCGCCCCTGAAGGCGAAATTGATGATGAAGAAAAATACACTACCTCTTCCCATTCCTCAAAAACCGCTCCCGTTAAAGGGTAACTGCTTATTGAGACATAGCTTTCGTCAAGCCATTCCACCTGCGCAAGAAAGCTGTAATCAGAAGGCTCCTCCCCATCGGTAGGATCCGACACTAAAGCCGAAGCTCCAAAATCGTATTCTGTATCAGGGTATACCGAGACAGGATAAGAGATCGCTTCGGGGCTCTGACCCTGGATAATGCCCAAGAGCACGGACCAGTCCCCTGTTATCCCCCAGTCTGTCCTGTAAGAATCTATTGCTGGAATCTCCCAGGAATCGGCACCCGTCTGGGCTACAGCCCCCTGGCTTAGATCGCTGTTGGGAATAAGGTTATCCCCGTCACCCAGTCTTATGAAAACATCATCGGTAAAAACAGACGCCTCAGAAGCTGACTCGTCCCGAAGGGCCTGAATTATAAGCCGGGCAGATTCAGTATCTGCCGGGGCCTCGGCCGATAGGCTGAATTCCTCCCACTCCTCCAGCAAAGTAAAGGCGGACCCTTCCGCAGGCTCCAGCCCCAGCTCCTGATCATCTTCATCCAGCCACTGGATCTGTACGCGGTAAGTATAATCCCCGTGGTCAATACCAAAATCCAGAGTATCCCGGAGATATCCCCAGGCCCCGAAAGTATAGGTGTCTCCGGAGGTCACCTGGGCAGTGGGGGTTATGACTTTCCAGGTATCGTTATAATCATTTTGAAGGTTCCTGTTGAACTCAACGGACCAGTCCGCGGTGCGGGCCTGGGAGTTCGAGCGCCAGGTTAATGAAGAAAAAATCCAATCCTCCGCAGTAGTTACACATATTCCCTCATCCTCAAAACCCGGGTTTACGATAAGGTTGGACGCTGTTACCGCTCCGGGTGAAAAAACAAGGGATAAAAGAAACAGAAACCGGACGGTTTTTCCGCGTGACCCCTTAAAAAGCTGTTTAAATCCTGACATATTTTTACTCCTTTTTAATAAATCTGAATTTTCCACTCACTTCCCCGGACGAACTGACGGAGCATTTAAAAGACCCCGGTTCCGGGAAGAATTAAATCCGATATCAACTTTATATTTAACTGCAGGCTGCCTTTAATGAGTTGCTTTTTTTATGCGCTTAGCCTGTAATGGAAGGATACCCAGAACCAAGACGCATAAAATCTGCGAATAGTGTTTTATTATGCCGGTAATTTTCATTTAAAAAAAACTTCCTGTCAAGGCTTCGTCGGGAAGTCTCAGAAACTCTTAAGCCCCCCTTAGATACTTACAATAACCCTGCGGCTCATAACCCGGATACCCTTCCTTTTAAGTTTAATGAAATTTTAAATTTACTATAATACCGCAGGAGTCTTTTAAAGGGATAACGAACCCTTACTGTATCGATATATGAATAAAAACTTTGAGAATTATTTTCAGGAAACCCTACGGGGTATAAGGGATATGGTTCCGGGAGGTTTCCCGGAGATTAGGGAGCTTTTCGGGGATATTAAACTCATTGCTTCATTCTCGCACTCAAACCCCAACCTTCCGGTAAACGAGGTCTACGGAAACTTTTTCCTGGACCGCCTTATTGAAGAGGCCGGGATTGAGCCCTCTTCGGTTATGAACATAGCTTACGATAACCCTCTCCCCTCTTCCGACTCCCCCAGGGGGGACAGGATCCAGTACTCCGCGGTAAACCCCGTGATAATGGAGCCGGATATCCCCTACTCCTTCCAGAAGGATGCGGTTTATCAGGAGGGCTCGGTCTTTAAGGGAGGTATTAATATACTCCACAGCATCCCTGATGAGAACAGGGGAGCCTTTTCAGAGAGGATAGACCGGGTACATAAGATACTTAAAAGTTCCCTTTCCCCCGGCGGAGGGGGCCCTTCCGGAAAGATTCTCCAGGCGCGGCGGGAGTTCCTTGCGCTTACGGGGATTGGAAAGACCCGGGAGGTTCCTTTCTCCGGGCCCCCCACGGAGCTCTGCACCGGGGTCCTTGAGAAGCTCTGCCTTAAGGGGTACCCGTTCTGGGAGATGGAGCTGCCCCGGGAGTATGAGAAGTACAGGAGTAATACATTCTTTGTCGAGGGTATAGACAGGACTGGCAGGAGAAACCCGGTTAAGATAAGAAACGGTTTCTTTGAGTTTAAGGACATTGACGGGGTAAGAAAAATACACCGGGACGATATATTCAGCGCTTTACGTTCCAGGGAGGTTATACCTACAATGCCCCTTGTTGTCCTGGGGCTCTCCGCGGGACCGGGGATACCCCATCTCGGGGGCAGGGTCTGGCCGGTTTACGGACGCCCTATAGCCGGGCGTCTTATAAAGTGGCTGGGGCTCGGGGTTACCTCGGAGGATATAATAAAAACAACCGGGGGGCTTAAATCCCTGGGGGTCTATAAAAAGGAGAGGTCCTACTACGGGTTTCCGCTGGTTTACGCCACATTCGGAAGAAAAGAGATCAGAAACCGAATTACCTCCCCAAGCGGAAAAAGAGAAGAGCTTCAGCGCAGGGTCTACCCCTCTGATTAACCCTCGGAAAAGTCTCAGCCGGAGCTCAGCTTTTTTTCCCTGCGGCTTTCAATATATTCGTATACGACTGGTATCACAAACAGGGTAAGCAGCGTCCCGGCTATAAGGCCTCCTATTATGGCCTGGGCCACGGAGGTCCTTATCTCAAACCCTTCCATCCTGTTGAGGGCTACCGGAACCATCGCTATGGTGGTGGTTGTGGCTGTCATCAGTATGGGGCGTAGCCTGGTCTTACCCCCCTCCACCACCGCCTCACGCAGCCCCATACCCCGGTCCCTGCGGAGCTGGTTGACGTAGTCTATGAGCACGATGGCGTTATTTACTATTATTCCGAATAGTATCAGCCCCCCCATCGCGGACGGCATTGAAATGGTGGTTCCTGTAAGGGAAAGAAGTATTATAGCCCCTACATAGGCAAGGGGTATGCTGACCATAAGTATGAGCGGATGTATAAAGGACTCAAACTGGGAGGCCATTACCATATACACCAGAAGAAGGGCCAGGGCAAAAAGCTGCATCAGGGTTATAAACATATCCTGCATATCTTCGGCTTCCCCCCCGAAATCAATTGAGTATCCCAGCGGAACCTCAACCTGGCGGATCCCTCTCTCAACCGCGCTTACGGCTTCCGAGAGGCTCATCCCCTCGTAATCGGCCCCTACCATAACTTTCCGGCGCCGGTTCTCCCTGATAAGGCGCGCGGGCCCTTCCGCCTCCTCCATTGAGGCAAACTGTATAAGGCTTATATCCCTGCCGTCGGGGGTGAAGACCGGGAGATTGGCGATCTTCTGGAAATTATCCCTGCTTCCTTCTTCAAGGATAACGTTTATATCGTACTCCCTACCCGCTTCGCGGAACCTGGCCGCCACCCGCCCGGAGGCAAGGGTGTTTATTTCAGATGCCGCTTCTCCCAGCGGGATCCCGAGTTCGGCGGTCTTTTTACGGTCCACCCTGATTACCATTTCCGGGCGACCTTCTTCTATTGTGGAAGTAACTCCGTGTATACCCTCAATCTCTCTCAGTATCTCCAGAATCCTCCCGGAAATTGATTCCAGGGTATCAAGGTCGGGGCCGAATATATCTATCTGCAGGGGCTGTTCCTGGGCCCCGCCGGCTGCGATCATCGCCCTGCCTACGTCAAATGTCCGGATCTCAAAGGTCTCCAGGGGAGGAAGCCGGCGCTGGATCTCCCGGACAATCTCTTCCTGGGTTCTTTGACGGTCTCTCCTGTCTTTCAGGTTAATATAGACGGAGCCTTCGTGGGGGCCGGAGGGTCCGGTACCCATTGCCGCATCTATCTCACCACCTTCAACCATACCAACAAAACTGGCGTAACTCAGGACCTCGTCTATCTCAAGAAGCTCCTCCAGCCTGGCTGCAGCCCTTGAACTCTCCTCAAGGGTGGTTCCCACCGGACCCTCCACTTCCATTAACATTATGGCCTGGTCCATTGTAGGGAAATACTCTTTGCTCATAAACGGGAACATCGCTACCGCGGCTGCTATTATAAGGGCGGCTGTTATCATAACCCTGCCCTTATGGTCAAGCGCGTAAGTAAGGGATGTGCTGTAATGCTCCCTGAGGGTTTCAAGCCACCCGACCTTCTTCAGCGCCGACTCCTTTTTCATAAGCTTTGAAGTAAGCATAGGGATCATAGTAAGGGCCACAAGAAGTGAACATATAAGGGCCGACCCCACCGTAAGGGCAAGCTGGGAGAATATCCTTCCCACGATCCCGCGGGTAAAGAGAAGCGGAAGAAATACCGCAACGGTAGTAAATGTAGAGGCGGTTATAGCCATCCCCACCTCTTTTGCTCCTATAGAAGAGGATATAACCGGGTCTTTGGTTATCTCAAGGTGGCGGTAGGCGTTTTCAATTACGACTATGGCGTTATCCACCATCATTCCGACACCCAGGGCGATCCCTATAAGGATGACAAAGTTTATATTAAACCCGGCGGCGTGGAGGGGCAGAAAAGTTGCCAGTCCCGCCAGGGGTATGGCAACGGCTATGACAAGAGTGGCCCTGACGGAGCGCAGAAAGAAGAAAAGGATCAGCACAGCCAGAAGCCCCCCGGTAACTGCGGTTGTAAGGGCTACGTAGAGAATCCTGGTTATCATTTCACCTATATCCAGGAAACTTGTTATCCGGATATCCGCCGGGAGGCGCCTCTTAAGCTCTTCCACTTCGGATGCTATCCGCCTGGCAACCAGGACGGGGTTGGCCTCGGATTCGGCCATTGCCATAAATATGGGACCTTCTTTTCCGTTAATCCTTGATAAGGCCCTCTGTTCCTTTACGGTATCCCTTACCCGGGCTATATCCCTCAGAAAGACAGGGCCTGATTCGGTAAACCCAACGGCGGTATTTTCTATATCCTCAACAGAAGTGTACTCGCCCGTAAGGCGGAGGGTATACTCACGGAACCCCTCTTCAACCCTTCCCCCGGGCATAGAGGGGGAGCCTGCGCTTACCGCGGCTGCCACCTGTCCGGCGGATATACGGTATGCCTTCATCTTCTCCGGAAGAAGCTCCACCCGGATCTCTCTCTCCCGGGTCCCCCAGGTGTATACAGCTGCTACCCCGTCAATCTGTTCTATCGCCGGCTCAACCTCATCTTCCATAACCCTGGCCATCTCCAGGGGGTCTATATCAGCGCTCACCCCGTACCCGGCAATAGGCATCATACCCGGGTCAAACCTCATAACCTGTGGGGTATCCATATCCGCGGGGAGCATATACCGTATCATTTCCAGGTGGTTTCTTATATCTTCCGCCGCGCGGTCTATATCCGTCCCCCATTCAAACTCAATTATGACTCCGGATATCCCCTCCATTGTAAACGCGTTGGTCTGGCTTGCTCCCTGCGCAGAGGCCCCGGCCCGCTCTATCGGCCTTGTCACAAGGGTCTCCATATCTTCAGGGGAGACCCCCTCATAGGAAGCAATAACGGTTACCAGGGGAAAGGTTATATCGGGCATCAGGTCCAGTCCCATACGGGTCAGGGATATTATTCCCAGGACAACCACTATAAGGATCATCATTGTTATGGTAACCGGTTTTCTTACTGAAAAGTCAGGTAATTTCATTTATCGGAGCTTATTCCAGTATCTCCACCTCGCGGTCCGGGACCAGGCCGTAGTGGCCGTAATAGGCGACCCGGTCTCCTGTCTCAAACTCTCCCTCAACCGCCGCGTACCTGTCCCCGCGAAGTTTCACCTCAACCGGCTTCCATCGGGCATAGTTTCCGGAGTCAATTAAAAATATTCCTTCCTCACCTTCTCTCTCTACAACGGCGCTTAGGGGAACGGCTTTTGTATTTTCTATCTCTTTTACCGCCAGATCCGCCGAAGCTACCATTGAGGGTCTCAGTTTCAGGCGGGGGTTTTCAACCCGAACCTTTACTTTTCTCCTTAAACTCATCCTGTCCAGGGCCGGCTCAATTTCGTATACCCGCCCGGGGAAAACCTCTTCACCCAGAGCCTTTACGCTCACATATGCGCGCTGTCCCTCTCTAATAATGAGCGCCTCCTCCTCGGGGATATGAAGGGTTACCTCCATTACAGATATATCGGAAACAGTCGCCACCGGTTCCTGGGGTCTGACTCTCTCTCCTATACCGGGTATAATCTCCATTACCCGCCCCTCTATGGGAGAGCGCACACGGGAAAACTCGTACTCCACCCCTTCCTCGTACCTGTCAACAAGAAGAACACCCCCGTCTTTCCTGACAACAGATCCCGGAGAAACCAGTTTTTCCCTGAGTATGCCGGGAACCGAAGGAAAGAGCATCGCCTCTTTTATTCCTTTTAAACGCCCCGTGTACCTGTGGGTACGGGTAACGGTCCTTTCCCGGATCTCCTGCACCCTGACCCTGCTGAACCCTTCGGGGTCAGGGGTCACCGGCTCTTCCCTGAGCTGCACCCTAACCAGCTGTACGATGAGAAGACCCGCCAGCAGGACCAGACCTGTTTTAATTATTTTTTTCACCATATATACGTTAATCTCCTTTTTTGGGCAGTCTTCCTCCCGCGGCCAGCCTCAGATCCTCAACCCCGGAAAGAAAGTCGTGGACCGCGGAAACATACTCGCGCCGGGCAGATGTATAATCAAGTATCGCCTCGTTTAACTCTATGTTGCTTATCCGGCCCCTCTCGTACTTTCGCCGGGCCGTATCCAGGTTATCTGAGGTAATCTGCAGGTTCTCCTCAGTAAAAGAGACCCTTTTTTCCATCCGGGAAAGATCCCGGCGAGCGTTTCTCACCTGCAGCTTTACACCCTGTTTTATATCTTTTTTTCCGTTACGGGCTTCATTGAGACGGGCATCGGCCTTTTTCATCTGTCCCGGCACAGAAGCAAGCGGAATATCCATCTCTATCATTCCTCCCGCTACCCAGGACTCGCCCCACCTGTCACGCATCGACTGGTCGGGACGGTCAAGGTTATAGGAGGCAAAACCGTATAACCGGGGGAGGTTCTGCGCCATATCCATTTTCTGCTGCCTCCGGGCAATATCAACGTTGAGGCGGGCCATCTCAAGCTCGTTCCTCTCCCGCATCGCAAGTTTAATTATATCTTCCGCCGATATATCAATACCCGAGTATTCAAGCTCACCTGTGATCTCCTCTCCCGTATCCTCCATAACGGAGATACTGAAGAGGGCTTCCCGGGAATTCTCAAAAATACTTACAGCCTCTTCAAGCCCGTCTTCGGCCATCAGAAGATGGGAGCGGACCCGGTTGACGTCAAGGTCTGAGACCCGCCCCGCTCTGAAGAGAGCCCGGGTGGAGTTAAGGTTCTCCTCCATTAACGATTTCTGTTCTCTGGCTATATCAACCATCTCCCGGGCCAGGAGAAACCCGTAAAAGAGCTGTTTTACCTCCGCTTCAATAACATCTCTCTGTCTCTGATAATCCAGGGTCTGAATTTGATGAGCATAAGAGGATAAAGCGTACCCGCCCCTTATAAGTCCGAAAGTAAAGAGCGGCTGGCGGAGCTGGATCCGGGCGCTGTAGGCCTCCTTCTGCCCCATTTCCACAGTTGATTCTTCAAATATGAAATTTCCTGTAATAGGGTCGACCGCCACAGGCATAACAAACTCCATTTCGGGGACGGTATCGGTATATGTGCCCTGCCAGGATGCCGAAAATGAAGGGAAAAAGCTTCCCAGGGCCTCCGATCTGGAACCTTCGGCACCCCGGGCTTTTTCCCGGGCCCGGCGCAGCGCAAAACTGTTCTCCAGCGCTGAGCTGAGAAAATCCTCCATTTCAAGAGGCCGGGAAAAGAGCCGGGCCGGTCCGGCGCAAAAAAGAACCGCCGAGGTTAAAAATAAAAATATGATTTTTCTTTGTATATTCATTACAGACCTTTCTCAAGAAACTTCAGGAGATCCGTACAGCTTTCGGGGGAGTATCCCTCCCACTCTTTCAACAAGGTTAAGACAAGACCGGACGGCCGTTATTTCCCGGTAAATTTTCTGCATTACTGACCGGACAGTCAATACAGTAGCAAGACTGAAAAATTATGTCAATACCGTCAGAATACCCCTCTAATCTTGCGGAATATGAAGGGTTTTATACTACACCCGCAGGGAAGTTTCAGATAGAGAGAGTTATAAAATTACCATTAAGTGACGACCGGCCATATCGTCCTGTCTCTTCTTTTTCAGAACAGATAGTAATTCTATTACCATCTGCATTTTCATTTTCTATTTTAAATCAAATTGAGCTTAAATCTACAGACTCAACTAATTCCTTTATTTTCTTTACAAGCTGGGGTCTTTTAGAGCTAACCGGGTCCCCGGATTTAAAATCATCCAGCAGTATAGTTATTCGGTTAAGAACGTTGACGCATTGTATTTCTATTTCTTTTATTTCCGGAAGCTTCTCGTAAAAATATATAAGTTTCTCTTTCGAAATATTGCTGTTTAAATTAAAAATATCCTTCTTTATGAAGTTTATTATGGCTACCGGATTACAGGGATCCCCCCTTACCTGTTTTCTCTTTAATTCTTCGGTCAAATCATAAATCTGGCCGATTATTGCTATATCATACATAAAATCAAAATTTATCTCTGAATTCATTTATTTTTTAACTCGGTCAAAGTAACACCCTCTTGGAGAACTGGCTTTATAATCTTTTTTAAAAACATAACATCCCTCATTTTCAATCATAATTTTATTCTTACTTAAGTTATAGGCTGATACAACATTCTACAACATAGATGCTTTTAAGTAAATTGCAGCGGGGGATTTGACGGAAGAATAACTCACCTGTTTACGCTGGTTTTATTAAAAAAGAATTCAGAAAAAATATAGATTACTCAAACAGGGAAAAACGGAAGTAAAACGCAGGGTCTAACCCGGGTTAGGCCGCTTACCCGACGCGGAAAGATTTTCGGCAAATTCCACGGCTTTCTCCGCGGAATCAAGGACTCCCCCGCCGCGGGGGTCAGGGGTGAGTGTCTCCCCGGAAGCAAGTTCCAGATGAAATTTTCCTTTCTTCATATAAACGCGGCGGAGACCGGCTTTAGAAGCCCTGAGCTTAATATCCATAACCCTTAT
Organism: Candidatus Sumerlaeota bacterium; assembly: GCA_007136585.1. Taxonomy (GTDB): domain Bacteria; phylum CG03; class SLGR01; order SLGR01; family SLGR01; genus SLGR01. The sequence continues at coordinate 19,999 of SLGR01000257.1, forward strand.
AAGGTTCAGGGTCTCCGCGGGGACAGGGCCGAACCTGTCTTCAAGCTCGTCCTTAAGGCTCCGGAGCGCATCCCTTTCGGTTATGGAGGAGAGTTTCCTGTAGAAAGAGAGCCTCAGCGCCGGTGAGTCTATATATTTCTCGGGGATATAAGCCTCTACGGGGAGCTGTATCTCCACCTCCAGCGGCATCATATACGTCTCACCGCGGAGCGCAGCCACTTCCTGCTTGAGAATCTCGGAGTACAGCTCAAACCCGACTTTCATTATATTTCCGTGCTGGCGCGGGCCCAGGAGCTCACCCGCCCCGCGGAGCTGAAGGTCTCTCAGGGCCAGCTGGAACCCGCTCCCCAGGGCCGAGAAAGATTCCAACGCCGATACCCTCTCTTTGACCGTCTCGTTAAGCTCTATTCCGGCGGGGTACATCAGGTAGCAGTAAGCCCGGATATCGCTGCGCCCTATCCTTCCCCGGAGCTGGTATATATCCGCCAGGCCGAGGCGGTGGGCGTAATCTATTATCATCGTGTTGACGCTGGGGATATCCAGCCCGTTCTCAATGATTGTTGTGGATACGAGGCAGTCGAACCCCCCGTTCATAAAATCCTCCATAACCGAATCGATTACCCTGGGGCTCATCCTGCCGTGAATATATCCGAAAGAGACCCCGGGGACGTTTTCCTCAAGCATTTTCTTTACGTTCCTTATGGTCCCCACGCGGGAATGGACGAAGTAGGCCTGGCCTCCCCGCTCCTTCTCGGTTATGAGCGCCCTTCTAACCTCGGAAATATCAAATGGCTGCACCACGGTCTTTACCCCCTGTCTCCCCGGCGGGGGTGTATTTATGAGCGAGAACCCCTTGACCTTCCCCATTGCCATAGCAAGTGTCCTCGGTATGGGTGTAGCCGTGGTAGTAAGAAGGTCCGTTTTCCTGTGCCTGAACCGGAGCTTCTCCTTCTGTTCAACCCCGAACCTCTGCTCCTCGTCAATTATTATGAGCCCCAGCCGGGGGAATTTTATATTCTCCGAGAAGAGCTTATGGGTCCCTATGAGAATATCCGTAATCCCCGAGTTCACCTTCTCTATCACCTGTTTCTGGTCTGATCCTGGGACAAGGCGGGAGAGCATATCTATTATCACCGGGAAATCAGAGAACCGTTCCCTGAAAGTGCTGAAATGCTGCCGGGCCAGTACCGTGGTCGGGACAAGAACCGCCGCCTGGCTGCCGTTTATAACGGCGCGGAAAGCCGCCCGCATCGCTACCTCGGTCTTTCCGTACCCGACATCCCCGCAGACGAGCCGGTCCATCGCCGAATCGGATTCCATATCACTGAGAACCTCGGATACAGCGCGCTCCTGGTGGGTTGTCAGACGCCAGGGAAACTTTTCGGCGAACTCCTTTTCAATCTCAGGATGGGGAGGAAAAGAAACACCTCTTTCCGCGCGTTCCCTGTAAAGTTCCGTTAGCCTTGCGGCAAAGGCCCTTACGGAATCCCTTACCACCTGCTTGCGTTTTCTCCATCTTCCCCCGGAGAGCGAATCCAGCCTTGCCGAGGCCCTGCCGCCGGTATATTTCTGCACCAGGTCGGCGTTCTCAACCGCGACGTATACCCGCGCCTTATTCCTGAAGCGTATCTTAAGAAAATCCGATACACGGCTGTCGTGGGATTTCTTCTCAATCCCCTCAAACTCGCCTATCCCGAACTTCCAGTGCACAACGTAATCTCCCGGAGAAAGATCGGTAAACTCCTCAACCGGCCTGACCTTTACAGGGCGGCGGCGGGGGAGCGGCCTGCGGTGAGGGAAAAGATCGCCGGCGGTGATAACTGCTTTCTTCAGGTCCTGGCTCACGAACCCCTCTGAAAGACGGGAGACAAACCCGGAAGCTTTAACCCCGGTCTCGCGGCGGAGAGTCTCAATGATATTCCTGGTCTCCGCCTCAGACAGGGCTGTAAGTATAACATCGTACCCGGAGCCCCGGAGAGCCTCAATCTCATTCTTCATCCCGGAGAACGAGCCGGCGTATGAGACAGGGCGGGTTGAAAACTCAATATCGCTCTTGGCCATCACGCTTCTCTCCAGAAGGCGGACACCCCCGGAGGGTTTATCATCCGGAAGTTCTGTTCCCGGATCCGGCCTTACCGCTAAAAACCCCTCCGGGAGGTAATCATAGAGCGTGGCGGAACCGGTATCGGAAAAATCAGCCGGGCAGATATGAAGAAGCTCAAGGGATTTTCCGGAACGCTGGGTAAGAGGGTCAAACTGTTTTACGGAGCTAATCTTCTCAAATTCAAAGAAAACCCTCAGGGGCTTCTCCTCTCCCGGGGGCCAGCAGTCCATAACCTCCCCTCTCCTGGAGAAATCCCCGGGCTCGCCTACCGTATCCACGCGCAGGTACCCCCCCGTCTCAAGAAGTCTCAGTATCTCTCCGTAGGCTCTCTCACCGGGCCGGAACTCCTTTCTGCCGGCCCCGAGGCGGCCGGGAGGAATTACCTTCTCGGAAGCCGCGGAGGCTGTGCATACAATTACGACTTTTTCGGAGCCGCTCAGCCTGTCAAGCGTCTCCAGCTGTTTAAGAGGAAAATCCGAAGGGTAGGTTAGGACGGGGACGGAAGAAAAAACCTCCAGCATCCCGGCCCACCCGGATATATCCCGTTCCTTATCCGCGATAAACAGGGACGCCGGGAAAGAGTCTCCGGCCGCAGCCGCCAGGGAGGCAAAGGCGCTGCCGTCTATACCCGAGACCTTTACCTTTTTTTCGCGTGAAAGAAGACCGGTAATCTGCGAGAGTTTTTCGCTTCCCCGCCAGGGGTTCATTGAGAGCTGACCGCCTTCTCAAGAAGGAGAGAATCGGAACTGTACTCAAGCAGGCTTCGGGCCTCGCTTAAACTTTTCCATTCAGAAGAGATGACCCCGGGTTCGGGGTCCGGTTTGGTATCCAGGGGATGCATAAGGTACCAGCGGACTTTTTTTATGACGGTAAGGTTCTCTCTGTCGCGGTATAGGTACCTTGTGCTTCCCAGGGGGCGGATTATCCCGCACCGGCACCCAGTCTCTTCGCGGACCTCCCGGAGGGCCGCCTCCCGGGAGCTCTCCCTTTCCTCAATCTTTCCCTTGGGAAATGTCCAGAGAACCCTGGAGGTGAGGTCTTTTACCCTTATGAGAAGAACCCCCTCCGGCCCCATCACCACACCGCCTGCGGAGAACTCAAACCTTACCCGGCGGGTATTTTTAGAAGCTTCAGTCATATATGTACTCGTTCTCAGAGTCATTATCCCCGGAAGTCTCCACAAGGGATTCGCTTACAAACCGCGACGGGATATGCCACCTTGACTGCCCGTACAGCATACGTTGCGAGGCCGAGGTGAGGTAAAGAAGCTCCCGGGCCCTGGTCATACCAACGTAGCAGAGCCTTCTCTCCTCCTCCATACGGGCAGGGTCCAGGAGAGCGTCCCGGTGGGGAAAAAGCTCCTCTTCCAGGCCGGTTATAAAAACCGCCGGAAACTCCAGCCCCTTGGCAAGGTGAACCGTCATCAGGGTTACAAAACTCTCCGATCCTTCCCAGTCGTCAAGATTGGTAAGGAGTGAGATCTCGTTAAGTATATCCTTTATGGGCCTATCTCTGTTCTCATCTTCCGCAAAAGCCGATACGAGTTCTTCTATATTCTCAAGCCGGGACCTGGCCGTCAGGTCCTCGTCCTCTTCAAGCATACTGTGGTACCCAGAGAGTTCTATAACCTCCCTGGCCAGACGGGAGGCGTCGTCTGTTCTGTAGGTTTCTTCAAGCCGCTCAAAAAGCTCCCGGAGCCCTTTGAGTTTCTTCTCAACAGAAGGCGGGGTAAGGGAACTTCCCTTCATAACAACGCTGTAAAGCGGCCGTGATTCCCGCAGAGCGGCCTCCTTAAGCTTTGAGACGGATTTGCCTCCTATCCCTCTTGCGGGGGTGTTTATTATCCTCTCAAGACTTATATCATCTCCGGGGTTGGCAAGGACGCGCATATAAGCCAGGATATCCTTTATCTCTTTCCTCTCGTAAAACCTCACCCCTCCTACTATGCGGTAGTTTATTCCCGCGGACCTCAGCACGTCTTCAAAAGGCCTTGACTGGGCGTTAACCCTGTAGAAGATTGCTATATCACCCGGGCTGTACCCTTCCGAGAGAAGCCGGCTTATCTCGGAGACCACACCGCGGGCCTCTTCCCGGGAGGTCATAAACTCCTGCCACTTCACCCTGCCCCCGACGCTCCGGCGGGTCCAGAGTTTCTTAGGCTGCCGGGAACGGTTATTGGATATAACGTTGTGGGCGGCGTTAAGTATATTCTGGGTGGACCGGTAATTCTCTTCAAGTTTTAATGAGTCAGGGCATTTGAAGTTCTTGCCGAAATCCATTATATTTCGTATATCCGCACCCCGGAACGAGTATATGGATTGGTCGTCATCCCCCACCACGCAGATATTATTCTGGGGAGGAGCCAGCATCTTTACCAGTACATACTGGGCGTAGTTGGTATCCTGGTACTCGTCCACCATTATGTACCTGAACCGCTGCCGGTACTTTTCCAACACCTCGGGGTTACTGCGCAGGAGGTTCACGGTCTCGCCTATGAGGTCCCCGAAGTCCAGCCCGCCGTTTGATTCCAGTATATCCTGGTACTGCCGGTAAATCTCTCCCATAGCCGTCTTTATCCTGTCTTCGCGGGCCCCGGCCGAGATCACGAAACTCTCCGGGTCAAGGAGACTGTTCTTGGCGTTCTGGATAATACTCCTGACCATTGAAGGGCGTATTTTCTTCGGGTCGTGTCCCAGTCTTTTCATAGCCTGCTTTATAGCTACAATCTGGTCTTTTTCGTCATAAACGGTAAAGGAACTCTCCCTCTCGTACCGCAGTATACGGCAGGCGAAAGAATGGAAAGTAGATATCCAGACGCTTGTCCCCTTCGCTCCGGCAAGGCGTTTTATGCGGTCTTTCATCTCCTGGGCGGCCTTGTTGGTGAAAGTCACGGCAAGGATATTAAAGGGCGGAACCCCCTTCTCCAGGAGGTGGGCTATCCGGTGGATTATAACCATTGTCTTTCCCGACCCGGCCCCGGCAAAAATTAAAAGGGGACCCTCGGTTCTCTCTACGGCTTTCCTCTGCTGGGGGTTGAGTTCACGTCTCTCATTCATACGGCGTACTCCACCACCGTCTCCAGGTGAGGGGTATGAACGAACTGGTCCACACCCGTTACACGGATTAGTTTCCAGTCTGTGTTCTCCCTTATGTAACTCATATCTGTCTTAAGGTTTTTCAGGCTGCAGCATATATAGAATATCTTTTTCAGTCTCTCAGAAGTTTCCGAGAACCTGTTAATGTGCTTCCATATACGGTAACTCATCCCGCCCCGGGGCGGATCTACGATTATGTAATCATACTCCCGGTCCATGGAAGAGACAAATTTTTTTACCCCTTCCTGTATGAAACGCACGGTTCCCGGGGGTTTTATCTTCTTAAGGTTGCGCCTGGCGTCCCTGTTGCATACAGGGTACGACTCCACCCCGGTTATATCCCTCCCGGGGGCGGCCAGGTAAAACGGGATGGAACCTATACCGGAGTAGAGGTCAAGAATGGAACAATTATCCTCCAGCCGTGAAGAGACAAGAGAGTAAAGGTTCTCAACCTGGAAGGAGTTGGGCTGGAAGAAAGAGTACGGGGATATATCAAGCGTGGTATGGCCTATTTTCATCTCTATATACTCCGAGCCGGAAACAACCTCGTAATCCTCCGTGAGCGCAGAATCCCCGCTTGTGTGGCGGCGGGCCAGAATAACCGATTCCATCCCGTCAACTGCGGAGCGCGCCGCTTCACCCCACTCTTTTTCCTCCGAAAAATCCGTCCCGTCCACAACCAGCACCGCCATCTTCTGCCCGGTGAACTTGCTCTCGCGGAGTATGAGGTAACGGAGGAGCCCCTTTTTCTCTTTTTTCCTGTAAAAACTCAGGCTCTTCTCCGAGGCGAATTCTCTCACTTTTTCAAGAAAATCACCGACCCACCCGGAAAAAACCGGACATTCGGAAAGGTCAACTACCCTGGAGAACCTGCCCTTGGGATGAAGTCCCAGGCTCTCACCCTCAAACGAAAACTCCATCTTATTCCTGAACCCAATGAGTTTTTCAGAAGGGATAATATCTGCCTCATCAAACCCCGAAACCTCTATCAGCCGCTCTTTTTTCCGCAGTACCTGCTCGCTGTAAGGGATATCCTGGAAACTGCACCCGCCGCACTCTCCGAAATGCCTGCATACGCGGTTCATTCTTTTACTATTATAAGCGGCGTATTGACCTTAACACCCGTATCACGGGCGACCACGCCGCATTTAGCCCTGAGAAGGTATATCACGCGGGAGAGGGAAGTTTCCGAGAGAAGTTCGTAATTGGCCTGCCCCTTGGCTATGATCCAGTCAGCCTCCTTAACCGCCGCGGAGCCCCTCCCGGTCAGATCCGGAACCCTTACCCCCACCGTGGCAGGAGTCTCGTATACGGGATATCTTTTATCTATACCGAAAAACTCCGCGTCCTCCCTGGTAGCGTCGTTTATTATAGGAGCTGATTTTACAAGAACTGTTATCTCAAGGTCGGGGTTCAGTTTTTTAAGCTCGTCAAGAAGCAGGGCATCAAGACCTATCTCCCCGGCGTTATCCGCCAGGAAAGCTATCTTACCGGAACCCTTTGCCGCCTCCCTGATCTTCTCAACCCCTTTCCTGTCAGCCGGTTTCCGGGTCTCCTCCCTTATAAGCGAATCCAGGTCATAATCATCAAATATGCCGTAATCTATTATATTACCGCAGAGAGAGACCTTTACGGCTGTCTCAAGCGGATCGCTGCTCTCAGATATGAGTAAAGAGAGCTCCCCGGTGAGTTTCTTAACCGCATTATTAGAAGCGGCTTTAAGCTCCCGGAACCCGTCGGGGTTGCCCGTTATATCCGCCACGGCTCGGAAGATATCCGTGGCTGTTTCAGGGGGTGTCCTGGACTCGTCCAGGGACGCTATAAGGCGGGCGGCTTCCCGGAGAGCCTTCAGCTGCGTCTGCCGGTCCGCGCAGGATAGTCTTGCCGCCCGGGCGGCCTGCTCCATAAAACAGACCGTACATTCAATCTGCATTTTCATAAACTACCCCTGAGGTTTCCGACTCCCCGGGGGAAAAGAGAAGGACAACCCCCCGGCCTACCTGGAACTCTGGAAAGATATAAAGAGCGGCCTGCCGCCTCTTACCACGTCAAAGACAACCCCGTCTTCAATAGAAGCCTCTTCCGCCGCGGACCGGAACCCCGCAATATCCGTAGTTCTCTGCCTGTTAAGTTCCTTTATTACGTCGCCGACGCGGAGACCTATCCCGTACCCGTCTCCGGCAGGATCTATATCAGTTACGACAACCCCCTCTTCCTCTTCTATTCCGTATCTTTCCTTTATCGAGCGTGTTATATTTGATACGGTTATACCCAGCCACTCGGAGGTTTCTTCCTCCTCATCGACTTCTTCAGGGGTTTCGCGCCTTGAGAGAACAGGGGTCTCCTCGGGCATCTCTCCCAGGGTCGCTTCAAGAGACAGTTTCTCTCCGTTCCTGATTATTCCAATCGTTATTTCCTGGCCGGGGCTGGCGGAAGATACCCTGTGTTGAAGTTCCCGTGTATTCTCAACCTCATCTCCGTCTATCTCAACTATGACATCCCCCCTCCGGAGCCCGGCATCCAGGGCGGCGGAGTCTTCCATTACGCTGTTTACAAGGACCCCTTTTTCTGTCTCAAGGCCGAACTGCCTCCTTATAGCCGCATCCACATCGCTTATCTCCACGCCCAGCCATCCCCTTACAACGCGCCCCTTCTCTATGAGCTCGCCCAGGACCTGTTTGGCGTCATTGACCGGTATGGCAAACCCTATCCCGGCAAAGACCCCGGTGGGAGCGAAGATGGCAGTATTAATACCCACCACCTCCCCTGAGAGATTAACCAGGGGCCCCCCGGAGTTTCCCCTGTTTATGGCCGCGTCAGTCTGGATCATATTCCTGTACTGTACACGTTCAACCTGCACATCCTGTCTTACTGCGCTTATTATCCCCGCGGTAAATGTCTGGTTAAGCCCGAAAGGACTCCCCGCGGCCATAACCCAGTCGCCTATCTCAACCTCGTCGGAATCCCCGAGTTTAATCGCGTTAAAGCTGCGCCTGGATTTTATCCGTATCACCGCAAGATCCGTCCGGGGGTCCTGGCCTATCATCTCCGCGTCATAGGTCTCTCCGTCGTAAGTGGTGACCTTAAGCTCCTCCGCTTCCCTGATAACGTGGTAATTTGTGAGGACATACCCTTCCGACCCTACAATAAACCCCGAACCGGTCCCCTCCTGTCTTCTCCTGTGAGTCTCGGGCTCCGGGCGCTCACGCCTGGGCCGGCGCCCGAAGAAATCATCAAAGAAATCCTCAAAAGGGTCCCCGAAGTAGAACCGGTAAAAAGGGGATTTGACTTCAATTATGTGCACAGCAGATATATTTACCAGAGAAGGTTCTATCATTTTTACCACTTCCGCAAATGAGCTCCTCTCCTGTTTTCCGGGCAGGGAGACCTCCCCGGCGGCCCGGAGCACCGGATGAGAATTCTCCGCCTTGGCTGGACCTCTACC
>SLGR01000200.1 GCA_007136585.1 Candidatus Sumerlaeota bacterium
CAAACCCCTTTATTCCCCTGCCCGTATATTTTTTAGATTAGAGTTTTCCCATTTTACTCATTAAAGAAAAAAAATCAATACAGGATACCGGTTAGATAAAAAAGACTTAATAAGGCGCGCCTGTTTGCGTAATCGTATAAAAAAAATAATAATACAGTATCTGCAGAGGACGGAAATATATTTAACAGAAAACACGGAGGTTTCAAATGGCTGATACCCGATATAACCCTTACATAACGGCGCAGGAACAGTTTGACAAGGTTTCCCGGATGCTGGAACTTGACGAACCGACCAGGAGCCTTCTGCGTCAGCCGCTAAGGGAGTACCATTTTCTAATCCCCGTGAGAATGGACTCCGGGAAGGTCGAGGTTTTTAAAGGGTTCCGTGTTCAGCACAATGACGCCCGGGGACCCGCAAAAGGCGGGATAAGGTTTCATCCGCAGGAGACTGCAGATACGGTCAGGGCCCTTGCCATGTGGATGACCTGGAAATGCTCCGTTGTGGATATCCCGCTGGGAGGAGGGAAGGGGGGTGTCATATGCGACCCCCATAGCCTGACCGACCGTGAGCAGGAGCAGCTCTGCCGGGGATGGGTCCGGCAGGTTTCAAGGAATATCGGACCCGATACGGATGTCCCCGCCCCCGATGTAATGACAAGCGCCAAGCATATGCTGTGGATGCTGGATGAGTACGAGACTATACGGGGGGGGAGGTACCCGGGGGTTATCACGGGAAAACCTGTTTCAATGGGGGGGTGCCTCGGGCGCGCCGAGGCTACCGGGTTCGGGGTTGTGTATGCGCTCCGGGAAGCCCTTTCCGAACTGAACCTTGACCCGGGAAAGATGAGGGCAAGCGTTCAGGGGTTCGGAAACGTGGCCCAGAACGCCATAAGGCTCTTTAATAGTCTCGGTGGAACGGTAACGGCGGTATCCTGCTGGGACCAGGCTGAATCAAGGGGGTGCACCTACAGAAAAAAAGACGGTATAGAGCTTGAAAAGCTGCTTGAGATAACCGACCCCTACGGGGGGGTTGATAAGGACAGAGCCCGGGATATGGGGTACGAGGTGCTTAACGGGGAGGAATGGATCGGGCAGGAGGTCGATGTGCTTATCCCCGCGGCCCTTGAGAACCAGATCACCCCGTCAAATATTTCCAGGGTCAGCGGCAGCGTCAAAGTAATAGCCGAAGGGGCCAACGGTCCCACGACGCCCGGGGCCGATGCCGTTATAAGAGAGAAAGGGATCTTTCTCATCCCGGATTTTCTTGCCAACGCCGGGGGTGTGACCTGCAGCTACTTTGAACAGGTTCAGTCCAATATGAACTTCTACTGGGAGAAGGAAGAGGTGCTGGAGAAACTTGACAGAAAGATGACCGCAGCCTACAGGGCTGTCAGCAGCCTTGCCTCAAAGAAGAACCTTTATATGAGAGACGCGGCTTACGTGATAGCCATAAACCGGGTTGCCGAAGCGGTGCGCCACCGGGGCTGGGTTTAGGATCAGGAGCCTGTAACTGCGGGCAGGAGCTTTAGAGTGAGAGAAAACCCCGAAAACAGGGATAATGTTCTTGATGTGCTCAAGGAGAGGGCCAAGGAGCTTAACTGCCTCTACCGGGTGGAGGGGGTGCTTGAGAACCGCGCCCTCACGCTTCCCGGTATTTTCAACGCTATAATAAGCATAATCCCCTCGGGTTGTCGTTTCCCGGAAGAGTGCCGGGCCAGGATAGTTTATGATAATAACAGTTTCCACCCCCCCGATTTTAAGGAAACCCCCTGGATAGCTAAGGCAGATATAAAACTGGATGGAAGGGCCGTTGGAAAAATAGAGGTATGTTATTTAAGGGAGGTCCCGCGTTCCGATGAGGGGGTTTTCCTTGAGAAGGAGAGGAAACTAATAAGGACCGTTGCCGAGAGGATAGGCCAGACCGCCCTGAACCGTGATATGGAACGGATGCTGAAAGAATGGGAAAGCGCGGGGAAAGAGCTTTCACGGACGGAAGACAGCAGGAGCGAGTGGAAAATAATAGTTGATCTTCTTAAGAGGACCGACCAGGGGCTTCTGCTTTACATCTGCCGCAAGATGATAAACCACCTGTTCTGGATCGGGGTTGAGGAGGCTGCCGGAATACTCCGGAAGATGGAAACAGATCCTCTTGAACCCCGTGAGTCCGGCGAGGTTAATTTTCCGAGCCTGCGTCAGCCCATGGAAAATGTGATAAAAATAAGCGAGAAGACCTTCAAGGCAGCTTCCGAACACTTAAGCGACAACGAGATAACCCTGAGGGTCAAGAAATGGATCCACGAGGAAAAATACAATTTCCTTGTCAAAGCGGTTGACCGCATAGATTCCTCCCTCGCGGATATAATTGACGCCATATCCAGGTATAAAAGCATAAGCGAGACTCAGGGTATTCCCTATACGCCCACAGACAGGTGGCTCAAGGCCGCCCTGATATACAGGTTTCTCTCGGAAGACCTTGCTTTTATTAACACCGCGAGACGGTATATAGAAGTCCAGGATTTTTACAGTATGACCGAGAGGATGATATACCCGGCCAGGAGCCGGGGAAGGCTCGGAGGAAAAAGTACCGGCCTTTTCCTGGCCCGCCAGGTTCTTGAAAAAACTTCCGGGAATATACCGGAACTCAAAGGGGTCCGGGTTCCGAAAACCTGGTATATAACCTCTGATGAGGTTACCGAGTTTTTGCATTACAATAACCTTCAGGAACTCAAGGAACAGAAATACAAGGAGCTCTACGAGATTCGCATTGACTATCCAAACATTGTTCAGCTCCTGAAGAACTCAAGATTTCCTCCCGAGATCGTAAAGAGTCTCTCTGCGGCTCTTGACGATTTCGGTGACTCGCCTCTTATAGTCAGGAGCTCAAGTCTCCTGGAGGACAGGATCGGCGCGGCTTTCTCCGGAAAGTACAGGAGTTTGTTTATCGCAAATCAGGGTTCCAAGAAAGAACGCCTGGACTCCCTTATGAACGCTGTGGCGGAGGTCTACGCTTCCAAGTTCAACCCCGATGCCATACAGTACCGGCGGGAACGCGGGCTTCTGGATTACCCGGAGGAGATGGGGGTAATGATACAGGAGGTGGTGGGAAGAAGGATAGGCCATTATTACCTGCCGCTTTACGCGGGCGTGGCCTTCAGCAGCAATGAGTTCCTCTGGTCACCAAGGATAAAACGGGAAGACGGGCTTATCCGGCTTGTGCCCGGGCTCGGAACAAGAGCTGTCGACCGGGTAAGTGACGATTTCCCGGTACTCATATCCCCGGGGCAGCCCGGGCTCAGGACCAATACGGCTCCTGATGAGATTAGGCACTATTCGCCGAAGCACTTAGATGTTATCAATCTTCGGGATAACTCCTTTGATACCCTGGAAATATCCTCGTTCCTTAAAAAGTTCGGAGATGATATACCTGAAATAAGCGATATAGTATCGGTCTACAGGGATAACCACATAAGCACACCCTCAAAATTAGGTATGGATTTCGAAAAGGACGAGCCTGTTGTAACCTTTAACGGACTTATATCAAAAAGGCCGCTGGTCAGCCTGGTCAAAAAGGTGATTGATACCCTTCAGGAGAAACTGGAGTTTCCAGTAGATATAGAATTTGCTTCTGACGGGAAGGATTTCTACCTGCTCCAGTGCCGGGCGCAGAGCTATACTGCGGAGATTGCGCCCCCCGTCATTCCTCCGGATATACCCGAAACTGATATGCTCTTTTCCGCGGGGCGGCATATATCAAACGGGCGTGCGGATAATATTTCGCATATAGTGTACGTGGACCCTGAGGAGTACTACAACCTTACCGGTCTGGATGACCTTGTGGCTGTCGGCAGAATCGTGGGGAAGCTGAATTCTTTGCTCCCTAAGAGACAGTTTCTCCTGATGGGCCCCGGAAGGTGGGGGAGCAGGGGGGATATAAGGCTGGGAGTTCCCGTTACCTATTCTGATATAAGCAACACATCTATGCTGATAGAGATTTCCGGTAAAAAAGGGGAGTATCAGCCTGATCTCTCTTTCGGCACGCATTTCTTCCAGGACCTGGTCGAAGCCGGTATAAGGTATCTTCCCCTCTACCCCGAAGAGGAAGGGGAGGTTCTCAGGGAATCATTCTTCAGAGAGCAGGAGAACCTCCTGGAAAAGCTCCTGCCCGAACACAGGTTCCTGGGGAGAGTGGTCAAGGTTATAGATGTTGCCGGGGTTTCAGGGGGAAGGGTTCTCAGGGTTCTGATGAACGCGGAACTCTCCAGGGCTGTCGGTTACCTGGCCGCTCCATCTCCCGAGAAGTCAGCCCCGGCGGCCGGAGGGGAAGAATACAGCGAACCCAAAGGTGAGGACGAGTTCTGGAGATGGCGTTACCATATGGCCGGGAAGATAGCCTCCAGGCTTGATCCCGGAAGGTTCGGGGTGGCCGGAGTATATGTTTTCGGAAGCACAAACAGCGCGGCGGCGGGGCCCGGCAGCGACATAGACCTGCTGGTGCATTTCAGGGGCACCGGAAAACAGCGTATGGAACTTGAAAGGTGGTTTGAAGGATGGAGCCAGTGCCTTGCGGAGATGAACTACCTAAAGACGGGGTATGTTTCGGAGGGGCTTCTTGATCTTCACTTTATTACAGATGAGGATATAAAAAACAAGAGCTCTTACGCCGTGAAGATAGGGGCCGTTACCGACCCGGCCCACAGGCTTGATCTGAAAAATGAGGCCGGGGAGAAATAGAGCCCGCTCTTTTCGTGAAACTGCTTTATACAACCGATCTTCACGGCAACAGGCGGAAATACGAACTGCTCTTTAAGAAAGCCCTTGCCTTCTCCGCGGATATAGTGATAAACGGGGGAGACCTTCTCCCGAATACCGGGGACCCTCGGAGCCAGGGAGAATTCATTGAAGGGTTCCTGGAGGAACTTTTCCGGGGGTTTGAGAAGGAGAAGATATATTATCTTTCCTGCCCCGGGAACGATGACCTTAAGATATTTGATGAAAAATACTCTCGGGTATGCGCCAGGTTTTCTTATGTAAAACTCCTTATGAGGGAGAAAGCGGATATATTCGGATACGAGTTTATAGGAATGGACCGTGTGTCGGATTATCCTTTCCGACTTAAGGACAGGTGCCGGAAAGACGCGGCGGGCTCCCGCCCGGGAAGGCAGTTCGGCTCCGGGGTCCTTTCCACGGAGAGAGGGTTTAAAATTATTGACTGGGGCTCCCGGTTCCGGAAACTTCCGGCTCTTGAAGATGAGCTGGCGAACCTTCCCCCACCTGAGGATCCCAAAAAGGCTGTTTATGTTATCCATATGCCTCCGGCAAACCTGGGCCTTGACTTGTGTCTCAGCGGGGACCGGGTCGGCTCCGGGGCGGTCTACCGGTTTCTGAAGGAGAAGCAGCCGCTGATGTCTCTTCACGGGCATATACACGAATCTCCTATGCTTTCGGGAAGATGGCAGGCTTCCCTGGGCAGGACGGCCTGCATACAGCCCGGTCAGGGCGGGGATTTCAGTTATGTGCTTATAGACCTTGAAAAGATGCACTGGGAAAAGAAAGATGATTTATTGTAATATTAAAACAGTCCGCTGTAATGATTTAACGGCGCCTGGGAAGCCGTAGAAGGGAGAAAAACAGAAATGTTCTTAGTCGGCCGCAGGAAAAAAATTCTGATAAATAAAAAGTTTCAATTGAGAATGATACTGACGGTTCTTCTTCTGATGTTTACTTCTATTCTTTTCGCGGGAGCGTTCTCTTATTTTATAACTATGCGCATAGAACAGGAGAGGCATTATCCGATATATGAAACATTTGAAGATACTGACGAGGTTAGAACGGTCTCCAGCCTTTTTCTTGCGGAATCGGTAATAGCCAGGGCCCTGCTTATTTCGGTTCTTATTACTTTTCCGCTGGCGCTTATTATGGTACTTTACTACTCGCACAGGATAGCCGGGCCGCTCTATCACATAGAGAAACACCTGGGATTGATGATAGAAGGCGAGTGCTCCCGCCCTCTCCGGCTGAGAAAAGGCGATGAGTTCAAAGAGATCGCAGAGAAAATAAACAGGCTTCAGGATACTTTAAAAGAAAGATGAGAAAAACTTATTCCGGAATATTTTACTGGCAGTTTACGGTAGTTGTCCTTCTTCTTCTGGGAATAGGGGTGATACTTATCTATTACATAAACAGGACCCAGGAGAGGAGGATACTGCAGGAGGGTATAGAGATAGCCGGCGGGGTTGCAAGGGCCCAGGACAGGTATTTCTCACTTCACGGCAGTTACATAGATATACCTTCCGGGCATCCTGATGAGGTGCCCGGAGATTTCCCGGAGACCGTATCATTTAACCCGGAGATGAATGTGGATCTCAGAGATAAAACAGTCTTTACCTCTTATGCCGTCGATACAGATGAGAATAAATATGAGGTCAGGGTTTACTCTTCCGACGGGCGCGGGAACGTGGTTCTCCTTACAAGAGAAGGTCGCGGCCGCCCTGTTATTACAATACGCTGAATACCCCTTATCAGCGGCGCCTTCGGGACCTGGGCGGTTTTATAATCTCGTGAAATACAAAGGATGAGAGAAACTCCGGGGTTCCGGGACGTGGCAGTCCGATCCCGGGTCCGGTATTCTTTTTAAGCGGTCTCCGGGGCGTCTGTTTCTCTATCTCAGGCTCCGGAGGAAGGGCAGAAGTCTCTGGAATTGTTATCTCCTTGTCTTTCTGATTATCTTTATAGCCGTACCCGTATCTGTATCCGGGTTTGGGGGAGGGCCTTTCACCTGAATCTGATCTTCCGGAAGAACTTCCGCGGGAAGGAGTCCGGGGAGTCGGGGCCTCTTGACGCTTTTTCTTTGAATAGTCCAGGTAAACGCTTACGCCAACCCATGTTATTGCAATAATAACAAAAGCTGTGTTGAGAATATCCGAGAGGTCAAATTCCAGGCTGCTCATAACCTCTGACCCTAATCTTCCTGGTTCTCTTTATCTCCCATTTCAGAGATAGCGTCCCTCATCTTTGTGTCGGATTTTATGTTATTGAGGTTGTAATAATCCATTACACCCAGGTTCCCGTTTCTGAAGGCCTCGGCTATGGCTTCGGGGACCTTGCTCTCTGCCAGGACAACCTTTGCCCTGTTCTCCTCTATCTTTGCTCTCATCTCCTGCTCCACGGCCACCGCCATGGCCCGTCTCTCTTCCGCTTTGGCCTGGGCCACGTTCTTATCGGCCTCCGCCTGAGCGGTCTGGAGTTCCGAACCGATGTTTCTTCCAACATCTATATCGGCTATATCTATGGAGAGTATCTCAAAGGCCGTCCCCGAATCAAGACCTTTCTCCAGGACCCGTTTGGTTATAAGGTCGGGATTTTCCAGAACCTCGTTATGTGTCTTTGAGGAGCCTATAGTGGTTACTACCCCCTCGCCTACCCGGGCTATGATCGTCTCTTCCGTAGCGCCTCCGATCAGCCGGTCTATATTGGCCCGGACGGTTACACGGGCCTTTGCCTTTAGCTGTATCCCGTCGCCTGCCACTGCCTCTATTTTAGTTTTTCCGGAGCTCTGAGAAGGGCAGTCTATAACCTTCGGATTTACGCTGGTCTGGACCGCTTCAAGGACATTTCTTCCCGCCAGGTCGATTGCCGTGGCTTTGGTGAAATCTAGAGTTATACTTGCCTTGTTAGCCGCGATGAGGGCCTTTACTACCGCATATACATTTCCCCCTGCCAGGTAATGGGCCTCCAGATGATGGGGGGAGAGGGAGAGTCCCGCCTTGGTCCCCATGATCATGGCCTGTACGATTGTGGAGGGGGCAACTTTACGCAGCTTCATTCCCACCAGGTTGGCAAAACTTATCTTTACACCCGAAAGACGGGCCTGGAACCAGAGACCGAAAAACGATATGACTATAATCGCTACTACAAGAAGTATAAATCCCAGGACAACAATCAGTAAGTTCACAGCGCTTGCATTGTTCATATTTTATGTCTCCTTTTCAACCAGAATCCTGTTTTCTTTTACCTCGATCACCCGAACCTTCTCGCCTTTTGCAATAAACCCGTGGGCGGAGATTCCGTCATGAATCTTATCCCCGAACCGTACTCTGCCCACCGGACGGAGATCCGAGAGAACTGTCCCGGTTCTCCCTTCTTCCGGCTTTCCTTCTTCTTCTTTTTCTTCGGATCCTGTCTCCCGGGCGCTCTCTCCTCCAAGGGTATCGGTTAGGACCGTACTGCTTAGTCCCGGTATTCGGTGGAGGTTCTGAAGAAGGGCCAGGCTTCCGAAAATCCCTGCGACCAGACTTACCATCATAAGCAGAAGCGTTCCTCTGAGGGTTTCGAAATCCCAGGGGTGGCGGGGGATGGTATAGGGGCTGAGCGAGAGGTAAAGGGCCAGGAGGACGAGTATTATTCCTCCTATACCTGCGATCCCGAAACCGGGAAGGATGAAGAGTTCTATAACGATAAGGAGTATCCCGACGGCAAATATTATTATATCAGTCCATTCGGCAAGATGCACTATATGCCTGGAAAAGAAGAAAAGAGCAAAAAATGAAAGTCCGATAAGTGCCGGCAACCCCAGTCCGGGCTCCTCCAGTTCCAGGAAAAGGAATATGAACCCGAGGCTCATCATAATAGAGCTTACAGCCGAACCTGTAAGAAAAGAAGCCAGGCGTTCCGCCCAGGTTTTATCAAGGTTTTTCAGGGAAAGATGCCCCAGCCCTTCGTTGGAGAGCATCTCCCCCGGGGTCTGGAAAATGCCGGAGGCCACCCCGTGTCTGAGAGCTTCGTTATAAGAGAGGTTAAGGAGTTTTCCTGCAGGGCTGATAGCGGGTCCCGGGATAAGGGTAATTCCCTCCTGTTCATACATCCCGGCCTGGTCCGGGGTGAGGTACCTGGTTTCTCCGTTTAAGGTATACTCCCTTACATCAAGGCTCTTGTCAACCATCGCCGCTGCTATATTAACGGGGTAGTTGTTTTTCTCGGCGGTTGCCCTGAACTTGCTTCTTATAGCCGAAACGTATTTTTCGCCGGCATCCCGGCCTTCCCCGGTAAGCGGGGCGGCTGATCCGATGGAGCTTCCTTCCCGCATAAATATTCTACTGCATCCCAGTGCTATGAGCGCCCCCGCCGACCAGGCCTTATCCTCTATAAAGGCGTAAACGGGTATCCCTTCCGCTGTTTCAATTGCTTTGAGTATCTCAAGGGTAGCGTCAACACGCCCTCCGAAAGTATCAATACCTATTATTATCAGGGCCGCTTCTTTGCTTACAGCTTCCCGGATACCTCTTTGAAGAAAACCCGATACCCCGAAAGATATCTCATCGTCAACCGGGATATAATATGCTGTTCCGGCGGAATCAGTGTAAGATGCTGTTGAAATCAGGAAGGGTATAAAAAGTGAGAAAATGAGCAGCAGAATTGGAATTATTTTGTACCCTCGCATAATAAGTGAAATTATAAGTAATTTAAATAACCAAGTCAAAGAACCGATTTGCCTCATCAAAATTCTAAACGAAAGCCTTTCGTTGCCTCATTTAAAAATCTAAAGATATGATTTTCCAATTGCGCCTCCAAATACTACTAATTTTTTGTTTTTTTCTTCAAGTAC
>SLGR01000059.1 GCA_007136585.1 Candidatus Sumerlaeota bacterium
CCTTGGCTTTGTCCGTACTTTTATGGTGCTGTTTTTCTCAGACTTTATAATCCGCTCTGTAATAGGCGTTATTGTCGCCTTCTTTTTTATAATCAACACACTCTACGCCAGGAAAGCCATACTCCCTTATTCTTCAGTTGAAGTATTGGATCTGGGCGGAAAGCGCGTTTCATTGATAATTGTTCTTGCGGGTCTTTTTGTTGGGTTTTTGTTCAGTGCGGGGGCGGTGGGGGCAAGGGATACGGTTCTTATGTATCTTAACCAGACTCCTTTCGGATACACTGACCCTGTATTTGCTAAAGATATAGGGTATTACGTCTTTTCTCTTCCGTTCTATAATCTTATAAAAAATCTTGCTTCTGGCATTGTTTTGCTGACAGCCTTCACCGTACTTGTTCTTTATTACTCCAAGACTCTTATGACCGCTTACAGCATAAATACTTTCAGGGGGCTTTCTCTTAAGCTTCCTGCCAAGGCTTTAAATCATCTTACAGTTTTGACTGCTGCGTTTCTTTTACTTAAGGCCTGGGATTACAGGCTCAGGGTGTATGAGCTTTTATTCTCTCCGCGCGGCGTTGTGTTCGGGGCGGGGTATGCGGATATAAACGCGAGTCTTTTGGGTTTAAGGATACTGTTCTTTGTAGTAATCTTCTCTTCTTTATTGTTACTTGCTACGATAATAAAGAGAAACTATAAACTCTTTATTGGGAGCATCGGGCTCTGGGTCCTATCTTCCGTTTTGCTGCTGGGCGTTTTCCCTTCTCTTGTTCAGAGATTCAGGGTGGATCCCAACGAGCTTGAGATGGAGAGAGAGTATATCGGTCACAACATAGAGATGACCAATAAGGCCTACGGACTGGATAATGTCAGAGAGGAAAGATTTGCGCTTGATAACAGGCTGAGCAGGGAAAGCTTAGTAGAGAATAGAGGGATAATAGATAACATCAGGATATGGGATCACAGGCCCAAGCTTTCTGTATACAGGGAGCTGCAGGAACTAAGGCCCTATTACAGGTTTAATGATGTTGATGTTGGCCGCTATTACATTGACGGGGAGTACACCCAGGTTATGATATCCGCAAGGGAGATGGATCAGAGGAGGCTTCCGAGCCGCACCTGGATAAACGAGAAGCTGATCTATACTCACGGTTTCGGGTTTGTTATGTCCCCGGTTAACAAGGTTACAGCAGAGGGGGCTCCGGAGTATATCGTAAGGGATATACCTCCGGTAACTTCAGGGGGCATAAGGGTAGATAACCCCGCTATCTATTACGGAGAGAGCACCGATGATTATGTCATAGCAAACACCAGGGTCAAAGAGTTCCATCACGTCAGCGGCGATGATAACGTGTTCAGGCATTATACCGGCTCAGGAGGGGTAGGGCTGGACAGCTTACTCAAAAAAGCTCTTTTCTCTTTAAGGTTCAGGGAGATAAAGATACTCCTGTCTGAAGATATTCATTCTGAGAGCCGGATAATGTTCCACAGGAATATACAGGAGAGGGTTAGGAAGGCCGCCCCTTTTCTTTATTACGACCGCGACCCTTACCTGGTAGTGGCTGAAGGGCGCCTCTTATGGATACAGGACGCCTATACGGTAACTGACGGTTTCCCTTACTCCCGTCCTTACGGGAATATGGGGAATTATATCAGGAACTCCGTAAAGGTGGTTATAGACGCGTATAACGGCGATATGGACTTTTACGTTATGGATGAGGATGATCCCCTTATCCGGACATACAGGAATATCTACACCGATCTTTTTGTTTCGCAGGATGAGATGCCGGAATATATAAGGCGGCACATAAGATACCCGGAGGACCTCTTCAGCATACAGGCGGATATTTTCAGGACTTACCATATGAGGAATCCCACGGTTTTTTATAACAGGGAGGCGCTCTGGGACATACCCACCGAGCACTATGCCGGAAGAAGCAGGAAAATGACTCCCTATTATGTTATGAAGAGTTTTCCCGGGAATGATGAGTTAGAGTTCATACTGATGCTCCCTTTCACCCCTGCTACCAGGAACAATATGATAGCATGGATGGGAGCCCGCTCGGACGGGGAACATTACGGAGAGCTTGTTCTCTACAGGTTCCCGACGGATCAGCTCGTATACGGGCCTCAACAGATAGAATCCGATATTGATGCAAACGATGAACTGTCGCAGTTAATAAGTCTGTGGAGCCAGCAGGGCTCGAGAGTCATTAGAGGGAATCTTCTTGTTATACCTATAGAGAACTCGCTTCTGTACATTGAGCCTCTTTACATAGAAGCAGAGACTGTCAGGATACCCCGTCTGAGGAGGATAATAGCTGCTTTTGACGGCAGGCTTTCAGTAGCTCCCAATCTTGAACAGGCCCTTATAAATCTTCTTGATTCGCGGAGTGAAGAGATGATCATTGTTTCTGATGAGACTATTGAACCGGCGCCCTTTGCCGATGTGCCCGAAGATTTAAGAGAGCTTTCCGCAAGGGCAATGCGGAAGTATGAGGATCTTATGGGGAGCCAGAGATCGGGCAACTGGGCCCGCTACGGAGAACTGCTTGAGGATCTGGAAGGTATCCTGAAGCGCTTGAATACCCTGGCAGAGCAAAGATAATCCCACTGTTTTATAATTCAACTTGCTCAGGCATTGCAATAATTTAATGTTTATATTAAAATAATGCCGTGAAATTAGAAGAGTTTATTAAATTAACAGAAGAGCATCCCGTAATTGAGTTATCAGCATTCTTTGGGGATGATAAGGGTATTAGGGTTCAGGTATCCCAATGGGTGAAAACGGGCAAATTGATTATGCTCAAAAGGGGGTATTACATCCTTGGTGACCGATACCGGAAGATTAATCCCTATGAACTCCATATAGCGAGCGTATTGAAAAGGCCGTCTTATGTTAGCCTTGAAAAGGCATTAGAGTTTTACGGACTGATTCCGGAAATGGTCGTCCCGTATACTTCTGTTACCACTAAAAGACAGAATGAATACAGGAACGAAATCGGAATCTTTGAATACAGGCATATTAAGAAGGAACTATTTTGGGGTTATTCCGCTTTAACAAAAGAAAAACAGACGTGCTATATTGCCAGTCCGGAAAAGGCTATTCTGGATTTTTTTTATTTGCAAAAAAATGATATTTCTGATGATTTTATTGAAGAAATGAGATTTCAGAATACAGACAGGCTTGATGTCAGGAAATTTAAAAAATTTGCAGACAAATTTGAAACTAAAAGACTAGCGAAAGCATCGGAGCGTATGATCAGATACATTGAAGCGCAGGAAGAAAACACTTTATGAAAGATCACCTGCTTGAGATTGTTGAGAAGGAAAAAAGGGAAAGCAGCAAATTAAATATTATGCGTGAATACCTTCAGGCTTTTATTTTAAAAATTCTTCAGGAAAATAAGTTTTTTAATGCAGCGGCTTTTGCGGGAGGAACAGCCTTGAGATTTGCGTATGACCTGCCGAGGTTTTCTGAAGATCTCGACTTTGCCTCAACGAGGGAAAACGGTGAAGATTTGGAGTATTATGTAAAGTTACTGCAAAGAGAGTTAAGTCTTACCGGATATGATCTCTCTGTTTCATCCAATTTCTCTAAGACGGTTAATTATTCCTTCATAAAATTTGAAGGCCTAAAGTATGAAGCCGGGATTTCTCCTCATAGGAGAGAAAAATTAATGATCAAGCTGGAATTGGATGTCAACCCGCCTGCCGGGGCTATCGTTGAGCGGGTTATTAAAAATAAATATTTTCTGCTCTCGTTTATGATTTATGACTTGTCGTCGTTGTTGAGCGGCAAAATCCACGCCCTGATTTTCAGGAGATATACTAAGGGAAGGGACTGGTATGATCTGCTCTGGTATCTCACTTCTGAAAAGAAACCTGTCCCGAATTTCATACTGCTCAACAACGCGACAAGGCAGAGTGAGAGCGCCTATGCTCAGGTTAGTGAAGATAACTGGAAGGAAATACTGAAGGAAAGAATCGCGGAATGCAACTTTGGGAAGGTGCGCGAAGAGATCTCAAAATTCCTGGAAAGGCCGGAGGAAGCCGGGTTCCTGACAGAAGAAAACTTTTATAAACTGCTGGATGAATACTAATGGGAACTCCGGGTCGTTTCATTGTTGTAAAAGGAGCATTTTCCTGTTGTCAAATAAATACATTTTAAGCATCTTAACCGCAGGAAGGAAATGGCTTGACAGATCAAATGCGGCAACTGATACGATCCCCGGAGAGGTAAATGAATAACCCGGAACTTAAGGACCGGATAGAAAGGCCGTTCAGGGAGAGGGTGCGGAAAGATAAAAAAGTACGAAACGCATACCTGCTCGTGCACTCTGAGAAGTTAAACCTTCATATAAACATAGCCGAAGGTAAAACCGGGGAGTTTGAGGCCGATCCCGGCCAGGCGGTCCATCTTGCGAGCGTGGGGAAGCTCTTTACAGCAGTTCTTACAGGGGTCTTATATGAAAAGGGGAAGCTGGATTACAATGACCCCATAGGCAGGCACCTTGAGAAAGAACTTGTTAGGGGGCTTAACGTTTACAGGGGAAGGGATTACTCCGGGGAGATTACGGTAAGGCATCTTCTTATGCAGACCTCCGGGCTGAATGATGTCTTTTATCATCTCCTGAAGAAAATGATGAAGGACCCTTCGTTTAAGGCCGGGCCCAGGGAAGCGGTCCTCTGGGGGAAGGAGAATTTAAGACCCAAAGCAAGACCCGGAAAGAAATTCTTCTACACAGATACTAATTACTACCTCCTTGGTTTGATAATAGAGAGCATAACGGGGGAGAAATTTCATCAGGCGATGAGTGAGATGATCTTTGAGCCCCTTAAAATGAACCGCGCGTTTATTCACGGTTTTTCGGAGCCTCTCTTAAGATCTGAGTACCCGGTTGCGGGGCTTTTTATAAAAAACGTCAATCTCCTCTCTATTGAGGGTATTCATAAGATAGATTATGCCGGGGGAAGTCTCATAGCCCCTCTTGAAGAGTACCTGGTCTTTATGAGAGCCCTGGTTAATCAGGAGATAATAAAAAGAGAGACCCTTGATAGGATGATTGAAGATGATGTTTATATGGGGTTTCCGACAATCGGGTTTAATTACGGGTACTCAGTATGGAAACCAAAGAGAATACCGGTTCTTATGCCCAAGGAGTATTACTGCTGGGGATGCGTGGGGGTGACGGGGGCATTTATGTTTTATCATCCCTCTACCGAATCACATATCATAGGAACGTTTAACGATTATTCATACAGGGGCAGAGCGCTTACGTTTATGTTTAAAAGAGTAATCAAACCCCTTCTAAGGGCAGAGAGAGACTCGTAAAGGTATGTTCTGTTTTATTCGCAGTCTATTATTCTGATTAACAAATTGAAATAGATGGTTTTTTTTGTTATCTTAAAAACATAAGAAACCGGAATCAGGAAAAACTATGAAGATGACCACAGTGGCCGGAATAATTTTTTGGAATTTAAGTTAAACTGCCTGCTCAAGGGCGAAAACTCCCAGGCCGGTTCCGGTAGCGATGCCCGATGCCGGCTGGAGGAGGAGAGTCTCTCCATACTCCCCGATTTCGGAGAAGCCCTTTATTTTTCTATCAGAGATATTACAAGCGTTTCGGCATCCGACTACCGGGTGCGGATAAACCTCACCTCCGGCGAGACCCTGGTCCTTTCCGAACTGGGTTATAAGTACGAAGACTTCCTGCGCATACTCTTTAAGATCCGGAACGAGATGATAATAAAAGATATGCTTATGCAGGAGTCGGTGAAGAAATCCGGGGTAGAGGCCGAATATACCCGAACCGATGAAAGTAAAGATATCCGCGAATCCGGGGAGTGCCGTGCGCGGCTCTACGAGACGGCCCTTGTCATTATACCCTCCAGGAGCGAGATCTTGCGCATACCCTACTGCTATATATCCGGAATGAGAAAGGAGGGGTACTCCCTTGAACTGGATACGGCGTATGACGGCAGTATAAGCCTCTCGCGGATGGGCAGGGAGTTTGATCCCTTCTGCCGGGCCCTCTCTGATATTATAAACGAGCTTTCGCTTAAGGCGCAGAAGATGATAAAGGAGCTTCTCCCCGAGGCTGATCCGCTCAGCGTAAGGAAAGTATCAGGGTTTATGAGAGAAGGTCTGGCGGCGCGCCGGAGCGATATAGACTCTGTATGCCCCGGGTTATGGTCCGGGATGGAGAACAGGGTCAAGGAGCTTGAGAACGGCCAGGAGTACGAGTACCTCTCCCGGCTCGGGCGAAAAGATAAGATTTGTATAGGAATGAAGAGAGGCCTTATGGGGGATCTTACCGGAGAGTATTTATGGTTTCTTATCCCCATTTACAGCGTTGAGCCGGGGCGGCCGGGTAATATCGTGGCCATGGAGTCGGTTTCTCAGGAGAGCCGGGGCAGCGCCACGTATTTCTTCAGGCTGACCGGACGAAAAGAGTATCCCGGGTTCAGCGCCACAGACAGCCTTGACGCTGTGGCCGATGAGTTCATAACAAAAATAAACCGCTGTATGCTGGCGGTGAACTTCCGCAGGGAGCCGATCTACCTGCCCCGGGAGCGGCTGAACGAACCGGGGTACCTCAGATACCGGGTAGCCGTATCGGCTATACCCGAGCTGCGGGAGCTGAGAGAGCTTTTTGTGGGGCGGGTTATACACAGGAGCCCCGGACAGTGGAAAGAGGATGCCGATCAGCTTATGAGGTTTAACGCCGAGGCCGGCGAAGATTCTCTTAAGTGGTCAAAGTAAAAAGGAGGAAACTCTATGCCCGGATATAAACACCCCTGCAGACACTGCGGCCAGCTTGCGCCGCCGAACGCTAACGTATGCCCGTTCTGCGGGAAGGTCAACCCAAAGGGCCCGGCCAGGTGTCCCAAGTGCCGGAACCCGATAAAGAAAGAGTATAAAGTCTGCGCCGGGTGCGGGATTGAGCTGAAAACAGGATGCCCCAGGTGCGGGGAGGAGACTTTCCTCGGGGATTACTGCGATCACTGCGACGAGCGGCTGCTGGTAGTATGTCCGGGGAAAAAGTGCGGTCTGGAGCAGGCGCCCATAGGGGAGTTTTGCGTAAAATGCGGAGAGAAGTTAAACAGGTAAAAAGGAGGAATTTCTATGGCGATGAAGGCGTTTACAAGTAATTTTCAGGACAAGAGCACGGAAGCGGGGTTTCAGTTCATTTTCCAGTGCGATATATGCAAAGAGGGGTATAAGACTGAGTTCATAGAGTCGCAGACTTTCAGAAAAAAAGGGATATTTGCCAAAATAGCGAACCTTGTCTCCTCGGCTCTCTTTATGTCAGGCAAGAGTGGGGCCTACCGGGCAAGTTACGGTCTCAGGCGGGGGGCCCAGTCAGTGGGCTCCGGAGGCGCCGGGGTCAAGCAGTCCCCGAAGTGGCATAAGGAATACGAGGATGCCTTTGAGCTTGCCCAGAACGAGGCCAAGGAGCATTTCCACCGCTGCCCCAAGTGCAGTAAATGGGTATGCGAGACCGACTGGAACGAACAGGAGGGGCTCTGCACCAAGGAGGCCCCGAGGGTTGATGTGGAGGTGGCCGCGGCCAAGGCAGCAAAGACCGTTCAGGATATACACGAAAAAGCAGCTTCAACCCAGAGTTTTACCGGTGAGATAGAGAGCAAGCAGACTATCTGTCCCCAATGCGGCAAACCCGCCGGCGAGGGTAAGTTCTGCAATAACTGCGGAACCGGGCTTGGTTTGAACAAGTGCGGTAAGTGCGGGGCTAAGAACCCGGCAGGGATAAGGTTCTGCGGAGAGTGCGGGACAGCGCTGAACTGAGAGTATCCGCCCTCAGATACCCGGGATACGGTTTTACTTTAACCGGGTAAAATGACCTGGAGCATAAAATCCGGCGGGGAGATCTCCGGCAGCCGGAGTATGGATGAGGTTTTTCTTCCTCTTCCTGAGGGGTGGGAGCTTACAGGGAGCGACGGGCTCAATCTTTCAGACCGGCAGGCCTTCGCGGAGGTAGGGCATATCCATCCCGACCCTCCCGAGTTCAGGACAGATCCGGACCTGGCCCTGGTATCCCGGAGCCTCTTTGAGCAGACTCGTAAGATGATGGACCGGTTACGCAGGTCGAAGCACAGCAGGTATGATTATATCTGCGATATATCGGTTATTGCCTTTCCAGGCCGGGAGGAAGCCAGAAAGCACGCGGAAAACAGAATGATCCCCTTTAAGGAAGGGGGCCTTGACTCGGTTCTGGAGGCCGCCGCCAGGCTTAACCCCGAAGCCGCTGAAAAGATAAAGGAGGCTCAGAAGGCTCTCTCCAAAGTGCCTGACGCCCTTATGGACAGGGGAGTTTCCGTCAGCGGAGGCAGGTTCCTGGGAGAGGAAGCAGTCTTTACCGCGGGTCCCGGAGGCAGGATCCCGTCTGCTGTTATAATTAATAACTTTCTTCTAAGCGGAACTATCCTGGGAGCCGGTGAAATAAACCCGGGTTCGGTAAAAATACACTCCATAGAGTGCCGTAAGGCGAAAAAGAACCACAAATCCGGGTGCGGGTGCAGTTTATGCCTGGTTCACCCTCCCTGCTCGACCCGGGCTAATGAGAATCTCATCCACAGAGAGGAGGCCGAGGGTCTTCTTAAACTGCTTTTTGCGAGGCTCAGGGCAGATAATCGGGGCCGGGAAGATTCTCCCGGTTTTACCGTGGAGCGGAAGGGGAGCAGGGTTGAAAACCCCGGCGAGGGCGCCGGGCTCCAAAAGGAGGATATTATTAAAACCGGGTCTTCCGAAGTCAGTATAACCGACGAACTGGATAACCTGGTCTGTATCGCCCCCGGGAGCGAGCTAAAGGTGGAGGATGAGGCGCTTCTGGAGCAGGTTCAGGGCGAACTCAGGGCAAAGATAAGGAAGTTTCCCCGGGGCAGAGATTTCAGCATAAGGAACCCGGTGGCTGTCCTGGGCGTGAGGGGAACGGAGTTCTCCCTGCGGATGGAGCAGGGGATCTCGGAACTAAAGGTTTTCGAGGGCGAAGTTGAGTTCTCCGATTTAAAAGGAGGCAGTGTTACGGTCAGGGAAGGCCAGGGCTGCCGCTGCTCCGCTGAAGGACTCCGTAAGCCGTTTTAGCTCTCAGGTAAACCCGCCGAACTCATAACCCCGCGCTGTAATAAGTATAGGCCTGGAGCAGGACCTTTACAGCGTTTCTTTTTTTTGAGGGGGGTGGACTTGTGATAAAAAGTTAAGCTGGGTTAAGATATTAATAAAATATATTTATTTGGCAGTATTTTAATGAAAAGTATAAAGTTTTAATTAAATGTATTTTTCCGTACA
>SLGR01000097.1 GCA_007136585.1 Candidatus Sumerlaeota bacterium
ACCGCGCTGGGAGAGATTGATGAGGCCCGTAAAACTTATAAAAGGATATTAAGAGTTGATCCCTTAAATTACACCGCGCTTTTGAACCTGGCCAGAATAGAAAGCTGGTCCGGCAATTATGACGAATCAGTGAGATACTATATAAAAGCCGGCGAGGCGTCCCCTGAAGAATACTCTCCGCTTGTAGAAAAAGCCCGGGTTATGGGATGGGCCGGGGATACCCGCGGCGCAGTTGAGGCCTATAGGGAAGCATACTCCGTTTTTCCCTATAAATGGATTAAATACGAGAAAAAATCAAAAGAAGCGCTTTGGTCCGGAAAACCCCGCCGGGCTATGAGGTATTTCCGGGAATCACTTGCTGAAAATCCGGATAACCAGGAGATCCTGCGCGATGCGGCAAAGCTAAGCTCGGATACAGGTGATTATGAGAAGGCGGAAGAGTACTATAAAAGACTGCTTGAGATAAACCCGTATCTGGATGAGGCGGCTTCCGGGAGAAGGAGGAATTACAGGCTGCTCAGGGGCGTTAAGCTCCGGTCCGGGATTGATTACTGGAAAGCCGAGAGCGAGGACAGGAATACGGACGTTGAGCTTATAACCCCCTCGGCTTCTGTAACTAAGAGTTTCGGCCGGGTAACCGCCGGACTGGAATATTTACATCAGTTATTCTCTTTCAGTGAAGGGGATTCCCTGAGTCTGAATTCGGGCAGGATCTTTCTATCTTACACAAGGCCTCTTTACTTCGGTTTAGGGGGCGGGTATGCTGCGGGGATTATGGATGAAGAGAGCAGTCTGAGAGAATCCTATTATTTCTATCTGTGGAGTAAGGTAACAGATAACTTTGACGCCCGGCTTCTTTTTACAGGCGCCTACCTTGTAAACAACCGGGAGAATATACTGGATAAGATATTTGAAAGATCAGGAGAACTTAGGCTTGAGCTTACCCCCCTGGGCCCCGGAAGAAGGGTCGGGGCTGATTATAAGTTCGCAGATATAAGCGATGATAACAGCTACTCCCTGGCCGGGATTGATTTCAGGATGGATATGCCGGTAGGGGCAAACTCAGCCTTTATAGAGAGCCGGGCAGAGGGTAAGTTCTACGATGAGGAATCAGAGAGATATTTCTCTCCTGAGAGTTATACTATTATCAGCCTGAGGCCGGGATTCAGGCTGAATCTCAACAATAAAAGCAAGAAATTCTATACGGAGCTGAGCTGCAAAATTTCTATTGACAGTAACGATGAGCTCTCCTGCATCCCCGGCCTGGAGGTTTACCGTGAATTTTCAAATGCTTCATCTATGAGAATGTCATTTAAAATAACAGAATCCCGCTATTACCGCGATATACTCGGATCTGTATCGGCTGAGTTAATATTTTGATCAGAAAGATAATTGATTTCGTATTAAGGAAACTCAGAGTACTTTCTATCTTCGGAGCGACGGCTCTCATACTTTACCTTCTTGCCCGCGGTTTTTTCTTCTTCTCGGCCGATTACAGCTGGATGGACAGAATATTCGGGGGTATGCTCCTTTTGGGCGAGGCCTACATTCTTCTTCACGCCTTCGGTTTTCTCCTGAGCGTGATAAAATTAACCCGGGATAATAAGATTGATCCTGAGGAATATGATTCGGTATGCTCTTATCCCCCGGTTGCTGTTATTGTGGCTGCCCGGCACGAGCCCAAAAAAGTTCTGCGGGATACGTTCACTACCATAAATAACCTGGATTATCCAAATAAGAATATATACCTCCTGGACGATTCTTCTGAAGAAAAATTCTTGAGGGAAGCGGATGAGCTGTCAGAAGAGTTTAATATAAAAATATTCAGAAGGAAAATCCGACACGGAGCCAAAGCCGGGATAGTAAACGATTTTATAAGAAGTATGAGCTAGAAATATGTGGCTATTTTTGACGCGGACCAGAACCCTATGCCCGGTTTTCTGCAGAAAACCGTCTATTTTCTTGAGAAAGACGAGAAACTTGCTTTTATACAGACCCCACAGTTTTACACTAATATTGATGTAAGCCCCATAGCCAAAGGGTCGACCGTGCAGCAGGCTATTTTTTATGAGGCGATCTGCGAGGGGAAGAGCCTGAGCGACGCGATGTTCTGCTGCGGGACAAACGTTTTATTCAGGAAGAGCGCTCTTGATGAGGTGGGTGGGTTTGACGAGGCAAGCATAACCGAGGATTTCGCCACATCCGTGAAGCTTCATAGCGGGGGATATAAATCCCTGTATTACAAAAACGTCTGCGCGTTCGGTATGGCCCCGGAAAGCCTTCCGGCATATTTCAAACAGCAGAACCGCTGGGCAGCCGGAACGATAAGCGTGATGAATAAACTTATAAGGCAGTTTATAAGAAACCCCCGCAGCCTTAGTATTCCGCAGTGGTGGGAGTATTTTCTGGCTGCTACCTACTATTTTATCGGATGGGCTTTTTTCATCCTTATGATTTCACCCATAGCGTACCTGTTATTTAATGTCCCTTCATTCTTCTATCACCCTGCTTATTACATAGGCACATTTGTGCCTTACTACATCTTAAGTCTGCTGATTTTCTATACTACAATGCTGAAGCGCAACTATCCGTTTAAATCCGTTTACCTGGGAACAATTCTGGGGATGCTGAGTTTCCCTGTTCTTATGAAATCCGCCGCCGCGGGACTCTTCAACAAGAAGATGACATTCGGAATTACCGCAAAGGGGAAGAAAGAAAAGATGAGTTTTATCTCCCTGTGGCCCTGGCACGTTATGCTCTTGCTTAATATAGCTGCGGTGGGCTCCGGGGTAAACAGGATCATGTGGGGAGAAAATCTGTACTCAATAGGAGTAAACATCTTCTGGGCGGTATACCACATGTTTATTCTTTTGCATATATATGTGCTTAACAAAGAACCCGTATTGGAGGAAGAGGATGAAGATGCGGCTGATTCTCCGCTTTGCGGCGGCAGCAGTACTGTTCCTGGTACTTGCGGCAGCTATTAATTATCTGAGGCCTTACTTGAGAGGGCGGACGTATTTCGAAAAAAATCATCCGTTCTGCCTTACGGGGATATACTCCGAAGATTTATCTCTTCTTGAGGAAAAAGAGTTCGGTATAATTCACCGGTTTATAGCCTGGAAAGACGGGTTCCCTTCCGGGTTTGCCTCCGGGGTGCCTGAAGGCTCTCTTCTTATGATAAGCTGGGAACCGTATATTGAAGATTTTGAGGAGGAGTCCATTCTTCCCTTGATAGCAGGGGGAAAGTATGATGAGCTCATAAAGAGGACCGCCGCTGAGGTAAGAGAGTACTCCAAACCCGTCCTTATAAGGTGGGGGCACGAGATGAACGGGGACTGGTATCCCTGGGCCGGGGTTAATAATGAGAACTCACCTGATAATTATATAAGTTCTTTCAGGCGAATAGTAAATATATTTCAGGAGACAGACGCCCTAAACGCAAGATTTATCTTTAGCGTAAACTATGAGGATGTGCCAGGGAAATCATTTAACCGTTTTGAAAATTATTATCCGGGCTCCGAGTACGCGGATTTTCTGGGATTAAGCGTATATAACTGGGGGGATACCCTTAAATGGGGAGAGGGTTTCCGGGAGCGCTCCCGCTGGCGCTCACCCCGCCGCATCATCTCGCCTGCCTATGAACGATTAATAAGGATGGACCCGGATAAGGCGATACTTATTACCGAGACAGGTTCAACCTCTTCGGGGGGTGATAAAAAGAAATGGATGAGGAGCTTCTTCAGGCTTCTGAAAAGAAGGTTCCGGGGAGTAAAGGCTTTTGTATGGTTTGATATTGCAAAAGAAACCGATTGGGGGTATACTGATGATGAAGAGCTTCTGGAAATTTATCGCAGTGAGACTGCGGATGATTTTTTCAGAACCAGTTATTTAGAAACGGGGTTATTCAATGAATGAAGAAATACTAAAAAAGATAGACGCAGCAATACTTACTGAAGAGAAAGCTATCCCTATATATACAAAACACATAGGAAATACCCTTTTCTGGAGCGGACTGGGTAAAAAGACCCAGGAAGATATAAAAAAGACTTTTATTGAGCTTAAAGAAGATTCCGGCAGGCATGTAAAGCAGCTTCAGAGCATTAAAGAGATGATTAAAGGGCAAACTTAGATGTTTTCGAAAGAAGCCTATATAAACTATTTTAAGGAGATACAGAAAATAGAATCCAAAATGCTGGAGAATATTGTAGAACTTCAGAAGGTTATAAATGATTCTTCCGCCCGTGAGATACTTGAGAGTATATATAATGAAGAGAAAAATCATTTTAACCTTGAGGAGATACTTATAGAGGCGGTTAAAAACGATATCGGTTTATAAAATAAAACCTGTCTTTAAAATTCTCTTATAAACACCGTCCAGCCGGAAAACCCGGCAAAGAGCAGCTTCCTCCCACTTTCAATATCAAATCAAAACACGTCCTTTATCAGAGAAAGATTTTAATAGACGGGAACCCCTTGACATATTTATAAATGTTATTTATTATTAACATAAAGTTAACTATATATAACAATTTGTTATATAAAACAAATATCTAAAGGGGAGGAGAGAAAAAATGAAAAAAGGAAAATTGAGGTTCTTGGGGCTTTTGGGGATGATCGGTTTTGCGGGATTATTTACAGGAAACTACGGGCTATTCGGTTTTTTCGGCTTCTTTGCTTTTTTTGGCCCTGCGTTCAAGCAGCAGGATGAATTATTGCAGTTAAACTTACGTCGCGCGGCTATGAATGCTTTTGCGGTATCTATGGTGACGTTAGTGCTGGCTATGGTGATCGTATCTATTTATAAATCATTCCAGGCTGCGGTAATCTTCCTGGCGCTGGTATTTGCCCTGCAAATTCTTACCTTCACTTTCAGCCTGATGTATTATGAGAGGAAGGGAGCCGGGTATAATGAATAAAACAGTTAAAATAAAGAACCGTATCAAAGAATTCCGGGCCCGGCACGACTTTACCCAGGAAGAGCTGGCCAATAGAGTGGAGGTCCGGAGGGAAACGATAGGGCATATTGAAAAAGGGCGTTACAACCTGTCCCTGATACTGGCCTGGAAAATTTCCCGGGCGTTAGAAAGCAGTATTGAAGAACTCTTTAAATTTGAAGAGTTAGATAATTAAGTCAGAAAAAGCTCAGTTACTCCCGCGTCCATAGAGAGCATTTCTTTTCTTTTTACTATAAGGATTATAAGGGCCGCAAGAGTAAACAGTATAGATGACCATAGATGAGCGTCGGGCCATACGGGGTTATTTATCTGAAAATGAAATAAGGCGGCGATAATGATACTTCCCTTAGACTCATTGAATAAACAGGTCATAATAAGCGAAAGAGAAATGACTCCTATGAAAAACGAAAGGAAGCCCCAGTCGTAATGAGGAGTTCCCCCGATAAAAAATGAAGGTAAATGCCATATCCCCCATATAACTCCGATAATCAGACCGGAAAAGAGCGGGGGGAGACGCCGCTGCAGAAGAGGCAGCGCCACTCCACGCCAGCCGAACTCTTCCACAGGACCTAATATCAACATAAAAAACAGCGCCGGTATAATATTATACCATGGGGAATATGGAAAGTCGCCGGTCAGGGTTCCTTCTATAAACGCAGCTGAATAATAAATAACCGGTATTCCGAAAATAATAAAGAACCAGAACTTTAAAGGCATCTTAAATAAAGTAAGCCTTCGGAGAAAACCCCGCACTCCTTTTAACCCATAATACCTCATAACCAGGAAAAGAGCTGAGAAAGCCGGAGCGTATACAGCCAGGATATACAGGGGATTCTTATACCCGAACTCACCAAAAAGAGCCGTGATATGCCGGGGGAATATAAGAGCCAGCGCGGCTATACCCCACGTCAGGGCGAAGGTTAGAGCCAGGAAAAGTCCGAATAACTTTCCTGTCGTTACCGGAATATTATTTTCGGTTGATTTCATATTTTAATTGCCGGTTGTAAAAAGCGCGGCTCAGGTGGCGCAACCTTCCCGGGTGGGGTCAGAAGAGGCGTCAGGGTTGAGTTCCTTTAGCATAAGGTAAATTTCAAGACCGGGTTCCGGTGAAGGGGGCGAACCGTCGCCTTCTAAGTTATTTAACGTGATACTGTTTATGCAGGTAAACCCGAGCTTCTCATGGCATCTGCGCGAGGGTATGCTCGTGCATTCTGCGAAAGCGTTAAGGAAATTTTTTCTCTCTGCCTCCGATAGAGCCGCCTGCAGAAGTCTTGTCGCGATCCCTGAGCCTTCGTATCCCGGTGAGACCCCTATAGCGGAAATATGCAGGCAGTTTCCGGGTCCGGAAGATATCCGGTCTTTTAAAGGGCTCCGGAGTTCCTCCAGGGTTTTCATCATTGCTGAAATTTTAGCAGTTTCCTCTTTGGTGAGGTTTTCCGGGGGCTTAGGTTCTCCGCCGGAGGAAGGATCATCGCATACGATAAAACCCACCCCCCTGTTTGATTCAGTTCTGTCTCTTGCTACCCACCAGAGTTCTTCCCGGGAGAGTGAATTAACATTTTCCCCGGCGTAAATCTTATGCGCTATGGTTCTCATAAGTTCTTTGCTGAAACCAATCTTCCTGGTAAGAGGTTCGCGGTCATGAAAAAGGTCTATATAGAGTTCAAGCAGCTCA
Organism: Candidatus Sumerlaeota bacterium; assembly: GCA_007136585.1. Lineage (GTDB taxonomy): Bacteria > CG03 > SLGR01 > SLGR01 > SLGR01 > SLGR01. Next base: position 6,634 of record SLGR01000097.1, read on the forward strand.
TCGAACTCACCGGGTTTAACTTTAGATACAGTTATATTATCAGTGTTTTTACTCATCTTACTTTTTATTATATGCTAAACAGCTTCTAATGCAAGTTAAACTGGGTTAAATGCAGATTGAAATAGAAAAAAAATTTTAGTACAACCCAGTTAACAGAGTATCCGGATATAAAGGCGGAGAATGAAAAAAAACACTGCTGATACGGAAGCCGGGGGAAGGCCCCCGAAGTTTGAGACCGGGGTTCCCGGGCTGGACGGTGTCTTTACCGGGTTAAAGACAGGCGATAATGTCGTATGGCAGACAGATAGCATAGAAGATTATATATACCTTGCCGCCGCGTTTGCCCGCAGGTCCCTTGAGAACGGGAGGAGAACCGTTTACTTCAGGTTTGCCGGGCACAGGGAGCTTATGCCGCCGGATACCGAAGGTCTGAGAACCTGTCGCCTTGATCCTCTCTCGGGGTTTGAGTCCTTCGCCTCGTCTGTAAGCGCTGTTATAGAAGAAGAGGGTAAAGGAGGATGCTATATATTCGATTCCCTCTCAGAACTCCTCTCGGCCTGGGCTACGGATCTTATGATAGGGAACTTCTTCAAGATAACCTGCCCGCGCCTTTATGAGCTTGAGACGGTAGCTTACTTCGCCCTTATGAGAAACAGCCACTCTCACAAGTCTGTCGCGCGTATACGCGGGATAACCCAGATACTGGCTGATACCTACAGGTGCGGCTCTGAGCTGTACATACACCCTCTGAAGGTACAGGACCGGTACTCTCCGACAATGTTCCTGCCGCACCTGCAGGAAAAAAACACCTTCGTTCCTATAACAGACAGCGTAAACTCTGTAAGGATACTGACACATATAAGGGAAAAAGGGGGGGAGCAGGCCGCGAGGAAACTTGATTACTGGGACCGGATATTCATTGACGCGCAGAGCCTGGCGGAAGAGGGGCGGGAAGACCCGCGGGCCCGGGAGCTTTCTGAGAAGCTCTGCCGCCTTATGGTAGCTGACTCGCCCAGGATGCTCTCGCTGGCCGCCCGTCATTTTTCGGTAAAGGATCTCCTTGAGATAAAGTCGCGGCTTATAGGGACGGGGTTCATAGGCGGAAAATCCGCCGGAATGCTTCTTGCCAGGAAAATACTTGAAGCTGACGGGGAACTTGATTTTAACTCCGTTTCCGAACCGCACGACTCCTTTTACATCGGCTCGGATATATACCACACTTACATAATAGAGAACGGGTTATGGGATCTCCATATGCGCCAGAAAAGCGCGGAAGGGTATTATGAGGCCGCCGGTGAGCTCAGGGAAAAACTCAGGAGCGGCGTTTTCCCGGATGAGATAAGCGAGCAGTTCCAGCAGCTTGTGGAATATTTCGGTTCATCCCCGTTAATCGTAAGATCCAGTTCGCTTCTTGAGGACGGGTTCGGGAACGCTTTCGCCGGAAAGTACGAGAGCGTCTTCTGCGCCAATCAGGGGAGTCCCGAGGAGAGGCAGGAGGCCTTCAAGGACGCGGTAAGAGAAGTCTACTCAAGCGCTATGAGCAGGGATGCCCTGGCATACCGCGAAAATAGACAGCTTAAGACGAGGCCGGAGCAGATGGCGCTTCTGGTTCAGAGGGTATCGGGGGAGAGGCATAAAAATTATTTCTTTCCCGCTGCCGGAGGCGTAGGTTTCTCTTATAACAGCTACGTATGGAATAAAAGCCTTTCTCCGGAAGCGGGTATGCTGAGGATAGTCTTCGGCCTGGGGACAAGGGCAGTGGACAGGGTTGAAGGGGATTACCCCAGGATGGTCGCCCTGGACAGCCCCTCCCTGCGCCCGTACAGCGGAGCGGGGGAGCTGAGAAAATTCTCCCAGCATAACGTTGACGTAATAAACTTTGAGAAAAACTCTATTGAGACGGTATCCTTTACGGAACTTATGAGCGAAACCGGGTATGAGCGGGCCGATCTTGTATCGGAGCGCGACAGGGAGGCCTCGGAGACGCTCTCGGCATCCGGGACCCCGCGAGAGTACCGGATACTGACCCTTGAAGGCCTTATCGGAAAGGAGAGGTTTACAGAAATTTTCCGCGCCCTGCTTAAATCACTTGAATCCGCATACGAGCACCCTGTGGAGGTTGAGTTTACCGTTAACTTTACAGGAGAGGAAGAGTTCGGAGTAAACCTTCTACAGTGCAGGCCCCTTAAGACCAGGGTCCCCGGAGAAAAAGTAAATATAGAGGGCCCCGCCCCCGGAAGCAGGGTTTTTTTCTCATCCCGCGATAACTTTATAGGCGGGAACTCATCTATCCCGGTCAGCTCTCTGGTTTATATAAACCCAAAGGCCTACACGGGTCTTTCCATAAGCGACAAGTACGAGGTCGCCCGTATTACAGGGAGGATAAACAGGCTTATACCCTCAGGGGTTCCGGGCCCGGTCATCCTTATCGGGCCCGAACACCTGCTCGCCGCCTATGTCGGCTGGACTTGTGTGGGCATCCCCCTCCGTAACGAGCACGGCGCCACCATTGGCGCGCTCGACCTGTCAGTGCCAAATGCCTTTGTGTCCCAGTCCACCTGGGGCTGGATCCTGTCGCTCGCTGAG
>SLGR01000006.1 GCA_007136585.1 Candidatus Sumerlaeota bacterium
AACCCCCTGGGCAGCGTCAAGGACAGGCTGGGCAAGGCTATGATCGAGGCCGGGGAGAAAGACGGCAGCATAAAGCCGGGGACAACCATAATAGAGCCCACCTCCGGAAACACGGGGATAGCCCTGGCCTTTATATGCGCTTCAAGGGGGTACCGGCTGCTTCTGACCATGCCTGATACCATGAGCATTGAAAGGCGACGGCTGCTGAAGGCCCTGGGGGCCGAACTTATCCTTACCCCGGGCCAGGAGGGGATGAAGGGGGCCGTGATAAGGGCGGAACAGGAAACCCGGGCCCTTGATGATTCTTTTCTCCCGCAGCAGTTCAAGAACCCGGCCAACGCCGAGATTCACCGGATAACCACCGCCCGGGAGATACTCCAGGCAACCGGAGGCGCGGTGGATATCCTTGTCTCCGGGGTGGGGACGGGGGGTACGATAACCGGTGTCTCTGAGGTATTAAAAGAGAAGAACCCCGATTTTTATACCATAGCGGTTGAGCCTGCCGAATCACCCGTGCTTTCCGGCGGACAGCCGGGGCCCCATAAGATACAGGGGATTGGAGCCGGGTTTGTCCCGGAAGTTCTTAACGTGGAGATAATAGACGAGGTCATCCAGGTTACCGGAGATGAGGCGGTCGAATATGCCGGAAGACTTGCGAAGGAGGAAGGAATATTCGCCGGGATATCTTCCGGAGCCGCCCTGGCGGCAGCGGTAAAGACCGCAAAGAAAGAAGAGAATAAGGGTAAGAGTATACTGGTAATACTGCCGGACCTGGGAGACAGATACCTGTCAACAAATCTTTTCGAGTAAGGCAGGTCGATTGTTATGAGTTGCAGTTTTGGGAAATATTCCTCCGAGTTACTGCATATGGCTAACAGGGTTATTCCCGGGAAAGTTATATGTTTATAGAAAAGCTGAAGATAGAACTGAACCTCAATATAAAGGTCTATTCTTCAATGAGTACAAGGGCCATGCAGGAAGCGCTGGATGGGCCCAACAGGGAGGAGAGTAATGTATCCTATGATTGAAAACGTTGACGACCTGGAATTTGTTCAAAAATTATGTCAGGAAGCAACAGATTCTTTAAAGCGAGACAATAAGGAGTTTAAAGAGGATTTTAAACAGGCAAAGACCTTAATATCTGCGGAGAGATAGCAGCGGATACCAATTTTTTACCTATTCTGGTGGGGCTGGGGTTTAAGTCGATAAGTATAGACCCGCATTCCATAATTCCGATAGCGCATGCTCTTAAAGGCCTTGATGCCGCACTCTGCAAAGAGACCGCTGGAAAGTGTCTGAGAGCCAGAACCGGTGCCGCAGTTAAAGATATATTGAAACATACATCAGGCATACCATATGAAACTAGAAAAGAAGTCTCAACAGGATATCTTAACGAAGTAAAAGATTCTGTATGCGAGATGACTGTTAAGAAAGAAACGGCACAGTTTACTGCAGAGTACGATAACGAGAAATATTACTTTTGCTCAAAACGGTGCAGAAAAAAGTTCTTGGAGAGTCTTCAAGGCGATATGATGATGTCAAAAAATCTATATCTTTCTAAGGAAGGGATATCTACGGATGAAAAAAATATTGAGGTGTGAGGTGTAAATGAGAGAAGGCAGATTAAAATGAAAAAGAAAACGCTTAAAATAACCGGAATGTCCTGCGCAAGCTGCGCCCGGACAATAGAAAAAGCCCTGGGCTCTGTTAAAGGAGTCCAGCGGGCAAATGTTAACTTTGCCACCGGCAAGGCAACTGTTGAGTATGACGAAAGTATAACTGGGCCCGGGGATTTTAAAAAAGCTGTTTCCGATGCGGGATACGATACTCTCCCCGAAGAAAGTAAAGATATATTTAAAGTTGAGGGTATGAGCTGCGCAAGCTGCGCCCGGACTATAGAAGGGGTTTTAAGCAAGATGGAGGGGGTTTCGCAGGCAACTGTTAATTTTGCAGCCGGGAACCTGAATGTCGTTTATGACAGGGGCAGGGTTTCCCCTGAGGAGATGAAAAAAGAGGTCAAGGATATCGGATATACCCTTAGAGAAGGAAAAGAGGGGTCCGCCGGCGGGGATTACGATAAGGAAGAAAAGTTGATGAAAAAGGCGGTTGATAAAGTAATCTTTTCCTTTATATTTACAGTACCGGTATTTGCGCTGATGTTTATGGCTCTCCTTGAGGGCGGCGTTGCGGCCCGCCTTCCCGGTTCGGGGCGGCTCTGGGTTTTAATACAGGGTCTGCTTGCATTCCCGGTTGTCTTTATAGCCGGTTTTGAGACACACCGGGGAACATTTAACTCTCTACGTCGCGGCTCTGCAAATATGAATGTTTTGATAACACTCGGAACCTTTGCCGCTTACGGGTACGGTATCGCGGCCCTGTTTGCTGATGTGTATCCCTTTTTCGGTCTTGCCGCCGGTATTATGGCTTTTCATCTTCTGGGCCGTTTTCTTGAAACCAGGGCCCGGGGAAAAGCTTCCCGGGCTATAAAGAAACTTTTGCAGATGGAGGCCAAAACTGCCCGTATTATCTCCGGCGGCGAGGAAAAGGCAGTTCCAATAGAAGAGGTCCGCCTCGGCGATATTATGATAGTAAGGCCCGGAGAGAAAATACCTACCGACGGCAAGGTTACAGATGGCGCAAGCTCGGTTGACGAGTCAATGGCCACGGGGGAATCAATGCCTGTAGAAAAGAGAAAGGGCGACGAGGTTATAGGCGCCACAATCAATAAGCAGGGCTTTATAAAGGTTAAAGCTACCCGGATAGGAGAAGAGACGTTTCTCTCCCAGGTAATTAAGATGGTTGAAGAAGCGCAGGGTACAAAGGTTCCCATCCAGGATTTTGCGGATAAGGTTACCGGATACTTTGTTCCGGCGGTTATCTTTATAGCCCTTGTAACCTTTATTATGTGGATCCTGTTCGGGCCTGCGCCGGCATTATCCTCGGCCCTTTTTGCAAGCATAGCAGTCCTGGTTATTGCCTGTCCCTGCGCCCTGGGGCTGGCGACCCCGACAGCGCTGATGGTAGGTACCGGCAAAGGGGCCCAGAGCGGCGTGCTGATCCGAGACGGGGCGGCGATACAGACAATGAAAGAGGTAACGGCTATTGTTCTGGATAAAACCGGTACCGTTACCAGGGGAGAGCCCGAGGTGACGGATATAATCCCCGCCGGGGATTTCTCCCGGGAAGAAATTCTCCGTCTTGCCGCCTCCGTTGAAAATCCCTCGGAGCATCCGCTGGGGCAGGCGATAGTAGGTAAAGCCCGCCAAGAGGGGATTGAGTTTGAGGATACCCGGGAGTTTAAAGCCGTTGTCGGCCACGGGGTGGAGGGTAGAGTTAAAGGTGAAAAAGTCCTGGCGGGCAGCCAGAAATTAATGAAAAAAGAGGGAATAGGAATTTCGGATCTAAAAGGAACCCTTATCCGCCTTGAGGAGGAGGCAAAAACAGCAATGCTCATTGCCTGCGGCGGAAAGATTGCCGGTATTATAGGGGTAGCCGACACTTTGAAAGAGGATTCAAAAGTAGCCATTGATGAGCTGAAAAAGATGAATATCACTCCGGTTATGATTACGGGGGACAATGAAAGAACGGCCCGGGCGATAGCTTCAAAGGTGGGCATAGAGAAAGTTTTGGCGGAAGTTCTTCCTGACGGGAAAGTCGCGGAGATTAAATCTCTGCAGTCGGAAGGGGAGATAGTAGCCATGGCCGGAGACGGAATAAATGATGCCCCTGCCCTGAAGCAGGCCAATGTGGGAATTGCCATCGGAACCGGAACCGATATAGCTATAGAATCTGCGGATTTAACCCTTGTCCGGGGCGAGCTGAGCGCAATAGTATCGGCCGTTAAACTTAGCAGATACACTTTTTCCACCATAAAGCAGAACCTCTTCTGGGCATTTATTTACAATACGGTAGCTATCCCCGTTGCGGCCCTTGGGTACTTAAACCCTATTATTGCAGCCGGGGCAATGACTATAAGTTCTATATGCGTGGTTTTAAACTCCCTGCGCCTGCGCGGAAAAGATATCTCCATGGCAGCGGTGACGGAGGCTGTGTAAAAGGAGTTATCAATAAATGTATCCTGAACTTTTTTCAATAGGAAATTTTACTGTGCACAGTTACGGGTTTATTATGGCTGTTGCCGTGATATCCGGGTACTATGCCAGATGCCCTTCGGAAGGTTTTTCGGAATTTATCTGGGAGCATATTGGCAGGTCGGGTTGCGTGAAAGCCGCTCCCTTTAACCAGGAAGCGGTTGAGGCCTGCCGCATTTAAACGCAGGAGCTGTCTGTCGCAAAGCCGCAGCTCCGGACAGATAATCTCTTTTTCCTGCTGTTAAGTAAAGTTTTTTTTGACAAATTGTTATTAGGTTGCTAATATATAAATAAATTGCGCAACCGGGTAAATGGAGGTGAGCAATGAGAATATCTACCAAGGGACGGTACGCTGTAAGGTGCATGATCAATCTGGCTATACACGGACCGGTAGAATCTGTGCCTATATCAAGGATATCTAAAGAAGAAGGTATTTCCGCTAATTATATTGAGCAGCTCTTCTTAAAGCTTAAGCAGAATAACCTTCTTGAAAGCATAAGGGGGAGGAGCGGCGGATACAGGCTCCTCAGGAGCCCTGATAAAATTAATATAGCCGATATAATAGAGGCGGTGGAGGGGCCCATAGTGGCCGTACACTGCGTGGCAGACGGCGACTGCAGCCGTTATGACATATGCACAACAAAGTTTCTCTGGAGAATGCTTACAGAGAAAATAAGGGGGGTTCTTGAGCAGACAACGCTTAAGGACCTCTGCGATACCGCGCGGGACGAGATGGGCGGAGATCTGGCGCATAAGCTGAGTTTCAGCATATAGAGCCGTGAAAGTATACCTGGATAATAACGCCACGACCCCTGTAGCCCCGGAAGTTATGGATGAGATGGCCGGAGCGATGAAGATTTTCGGGAACCCCTCCTCACTTCACCAGTTCGGGGTCCGGGCCCGCCATATCGTTGAGGAGGCCCGGAGCCGTCTCGCCGCTGCGCTGGGGTGCTCCGAAGAGGAGATCATATTTACTTCCGGGGGAACCGAATCGGATAACCTGGCCATAAGAGGAGCTCTTAAAAATACCGAAAAACGGCATATCATTACATCGGCCGTTGAACATCACGCCGTACATAATACCTTTAACGAGCTGGGGAAGCAGGGTTATGAACTGAGCCGGATAGGTGTTGATTCAAACGGTGTGCTTGTTGCCGGAGAACTTGAGAGAGCTCTCAGGGAGGATACGGCCCTTGTCAGCGTAATGCTGGCAAATAATGAGACGGGGGCCGTGCAGCCGGTGAGGGAGATTGTTCCCCTTATTCGGGAGACCTCTCCCGGGGCTGTTATTCATACCGATGCCGTGCAGGCTTTCGGGAAACTTGATTTCAATGTAAAGGACCTCGGGGTGGACCTTCTTTCGGTCTCGGCTCATAAAATAAACGGACCCAAGGGGGCGGGCGCCCTCTATATCAGGAAGGGAGTTAAGGTAAAGCACCTTGTCTCGGGAGGGCATCACGAAAGGAATATACGCCCGGGGACAGAGAACGTGGCAGGAATAGCGGGTCTGGGAAAAGCGGCGGAGTTGGCCGTCCCCTTAAAGGCCGGAGTCATTGAAAAGATGAAGAGCCTCAAGCAGAGGCTGATAGAAGGAGTCAGGGAGAAGGTTGATAATATCCGTGTAAACGGGGACCCGGAAAATACTCTCTGCAATACGGTTAATATAAGTTTTAACAACGTGGAGGGAGAGTCTGTTATAATGATGCTTGATATGGAGGGGATAGCCGTATCAACCGGCTCGGCCTGCACTTCGGGGTCACTGGAACCCTCCCATGTCCTTAAGGCAATGGGGGTTGACCCTGTGGCCGCGCAGGGATCTATCAGGTTTTCAATGGGGAAATATACAACTGAAGAGGAGATAGAGTATCTTCTTGAGCAGCTTCCGCCTGTCATACTGCGGCTCAGGAAGATGTCTCCGCTGGAGGGATAAAAATGGAAGAGTATTCTTCAAAAGTAATGGAGCATTTCAGGGATCCGCGCAACGTGGGAACAATAGAAAACCCCGACGGCGTGGGGCATGTGGGAAACCCCGTATGCGGCGATATAATGGAACTCTACATAAAGGTTAACGAAAAAGAGATTATAGAGGACGCCAGGTTCAAGACTTTCGGATGCGGGGCGGCCATAGCCACCTCCTCAATGGTGACCGAAATCATAAAAGGGAAATCGGTTAAAGAAGCGGAGAAAGTCTCCAATCAGACCGTAGCCGAGGCCCTGGGAGGGCTTCCCAAAGTTAAGATGCACTGCTCTGTTCTGGCCGAAGAGGCTCTCCGGAAAGCTATTGAGGATTACCGGAAAAGAAAAAATACTTAAGATAATAAGAGATATCAGGTCTGATATAAAGACGGTCTTTGCCCGCGATCCGGCGGCAAGGACAACTCTTGAGGTTCTTCTTTCCTGCCCCGGCCTTCACGCGCTCTGGCTACACAGGATAGCCCACCGTTTTTACGCAAGGAGGGAGTATATCCCGGCCAGACTTATATCCCATTTCGCCCGCTTTCTTACAGGAATAGAGATTCATCCCGGGGCCCGTCTGGGGCGCGGCTTTTTCATAGACCACGGAGCAGGGGTGGTCATAGGGGAGACTGCCGAGGCCGGGGAGAACTGCCTTATCTATCAGGGCGTTGTGCTGGGGGGGACCTCAACTAAAAAAGAGAAAAGGCATCCCACGCTGGGAAATAACGTAATTGTATGTACGGGAGCCGTTATCCTGGGCCCTGTCAGGATAGGCGATAACGCCCGGGTAGGTTCCGGGGCGGTCGTAGTTACGGATATCCCCCCGGGAGCGACCGCGGTAGGCATACCGGCCAGGGTCGGACTGGGATTCTCAGGACGTGAGATAGAGGCCCTTGAGCACGGAAAACTCCCTGACCCGGTCTCCGATGCCGTACGATATATAATAAACGGGCAGGAGAAACTTGAGAGCAGGGTGAAAAACCTGGAGTCCCTGGAGGGTGTAATCTCCCATATAGACAGGGTAATGGAGGAGAAGAAAAAGGATATACTGGCCGGGTTCTGCCCTCCCGGCGAAGGTGAAGAGTACACTTCGGGCGGGGGTATATAATCAGGTGAAGAAAGTAGCAGTAGCCCTTTCCGGAGGTGTTGATTCGGCAACGGCGCTTTTTCTTTTAAAGCAGCAGGGGTATGAGGTTGTTGCGGTTTTTACGGATTATTTTGGATGCGCTGAGAGTTCCCGGGAGAGTTCCTGCTGCGCTCCGGGAGCCCTGTCCAGGGCCCGGGCTACAGCCGCTTTCCTTGACGTTCCTTTCTACACCCTGGATCTCAGGAAAGAATTCAAGGAAGAGGTGGCCGATCCCTTTGCGGATGCCTACAGCCGGGGGATCACCCCCAACCCCTGCGTAGTATGTAACAGCCGGCTTCGTTTTTCCCTCCTTCCGGAGAAGCTGAAGGCTATGGGCATAGAGGTTCTTGCGACGGGACATTACGCGGCGCTGAAAGGAACCAGGCTCTTCAGGGGTGCAGATAAAAAAAAGGACCAGTCTTATTTCCTATACAGGGTAAGAAGAGAAAATTTCAAAAAAATCATATTTCCTCTCGCGGGTATGCTCAAACAGGAGGTCCGGCGGATGGCCCGGAGGGAAAGCCTCCCATCCAGCGAAGAGGCTGAATCCCAGGACAGCTGCATCCTTTCCGGAAGAACGCTTCAAGGGTATTTAAAAGATAAAGTTAAGCTGCGTAAGGGCGAGATAACAGATAAGGAAGGGGCCTTGCTGGGAGAACACTGCGGGTATCAGAACTACACTATCGGGCAGGGTATCGGGCTGGGGGGTATGGCAAAGCGGCTTTACGTTTATAGGGTAGTGCCGGATCTGAACAGGGTGGTGGCGGCGGAAAGAAAGGATATTTGCCGCGACTCGGTTGAGTTTCGTTATGAGGAAGAACTCTTTTTTGCCGATGAAGGGATGAGGGTTGAGGCGAAGCTCAGGAGCACCCAGGAACCTGCGGATGCTGTGCTTGAGAAAGTGGAGAGCGAAAGAAAAATATGCAAGCTGAGATTCAGGGAACCTGTCTGGGCTCCGGCCCCGGGGCAGAGCGCGGTCCTCTACAGGGATGATGAAGTGCTGGGGGGCGGGGTGATTCAGCCCCCCTTTGATGCGCGGTAGCTGTAGCCCGGCGAGAGTTTCGCGCGCTTAGCGCGTGAGTAACTTATCCCGGGCGGATATTCTGAAGGCGCCTTATCCTCTCTTCAGTGTCCGGGTGAGTGCTGAATAGACCCGAAAGGCCGCTGGACTTAAGAGGGTGTACTATAAACATATGGGCGGTGGCCTCGTTCGCACCCTGCATCCCTCTTCCCGCGTGCATCTGGAGTTTTCGCAGGGCCTCAGCCAGGTGCTGGGGGTTGCCCGATATCTCCGCTCCGTCCCTGTCGGCAAGGTATTCCCTGGACCGGGAGATAGCCATCTGTATCAACATAGCGGCCAGGGGTGCTATAATAGCCGCCAGCAGGAGTCCTATCATACCTGCGCCGCCCCGGTTTCTTGAAGAGCGGCCTCCCCCTAATATGGCCGCCCATCTCGCCATACTGGCCAGGAGCATTATCGCCCCGGCCATTGTTGCTGCCACGGTAGAGACAAGGATATCCCGGTTCTTTACGTGGCTTAGCTCGTGCGCTATAACCCCTTCAAGCTCGTTCCTGTTTAAGATGGAGATTATCCCCCGTGTTACGGCAACGGCCGCGTGCGAAGGGTTGCGCCCCGTTGCAAAAGCGTTAGGGGTGTTCTGGGGCAGTATATAGACCCCCGGGACCGGTATATTCGCCCTTGAAGCAAGGTCCTCAACTATCCTGAAAAGCTCCGGGTTCTCTCCCCGGGAGGCGGGTTCCGCCCTGTAAAGTTTGAGAACGATCTTATCGGAGTGCCAGTAGCTGAAAAAGTTCATAAGCGCGGCAAAGACAAAGGCTATGATCATCCCCTGCCTGCCGCCTACAAGGTTCCCTATGAGCATCAGCACCCCCATAAGGCCCAGCATCAGAATGAACGTCTTTAATTTATTTAACATGGGCATTTACCGTTTCAGGGACTAAATTCATCCCCATTTTTGTTAGCTAAAACTTGAAATAATAGCTTTACAAAATCCTTCTGATTTAAGCCTCTATTATTCCA
>SLGR01000127.1 GCA_007136585.1 Candidatus Sumerlaeota bacterium
CGGGGAACCGGTTCGTCGACGGGGTCTGCAGGATATGGATACCGCCGGATAAGGCCCAGAAAATCGGGGAACCGGATTCGCAGCACCGCCCGCTGCCCAAGGCGTTCTTTATAACTCTGGACCTTAATAACGAGGCCGAACCGGGCAGGACTATAAGGCTTACCCTGGATGAACCTTCAAATATAGTTCTTTCCCAGCCGAATGTTATGAGCGGGGAGAACCTTCCTTTTACAACGGAGGTATCAACCGTGGTAGCCTCCCCGAGGGTTATGACAGTTACTCCCGAGAGCCGGGCCCCCGAGTGGACGGAGCAGGGGACCAGAAACATACTTATGGCTACCCTGGACCTCAGGGTGGACGGTTATAAAATAGACTGGGAGGAGATGATGATGGTCCGGGTAGGTAACGAACTCTCCAGGGACAGTGACTTCTCCAGGGTGGCGGTTTACCGTAACGTTTCTTCGCACGATCCCGGCGAGGTTCCTCCTTTCTTCCCTGACGCTGATGTTCTGGTAGCGACCGGGACCGTCGTGGACGGGGCGGTACGGCTTAATTTCAAGGAGCAGTACGGCGCCCAGGAGGTTGATACCCAGGAGCGGTACTGGTTCATTGTAGCCGATATAGCCCCTTACGCGGAGCCCGGAGCCGAGGTGGGGCTCCGGATAGGGGACAGGTCCTACTTTACGGTTGATTATCCTCACTCGGTAAGCGAGGAGAATATACCTTTTGAGACGGGGCATATGGAGATACGGCCTACACAGGATACGCTCCTTGTTACACCCGAGGATAACCCTCCCGGTTATGTAACCCAGGGGGATTCCATAGATTACCTGCTTTATATGCGCGATCTATATAACGAGGGAAAGATAGAGGAAGAGCCCCGGCGCCCCTACTACTTTACGTCTCTTATAATGAGGTCTGACGATAACGCTGTCATCTGGACAGGGATGGACCTTCATCTGGAAGGAACCGCCGGAGACGGGGATGTGGCAAGCGCCCGCATATACCGGGATACCGGTGGAGAGGGTATATTTGACCCGAGGAGCGACGAGCTTGTAAGCGATGCGATGAACGTCTTCATTGACGGGGTAAGCAGTGTTGATTTCAGGGAGGCCAGGTTTCAGACGATAACTACCGAACCCAAGGTGTACTTCATAGTCCTGGAGATAGCAAACCTTGCCCGTGTGGGAAGAAGGGCGGGTTTCAGTTTTACCCAAAGGGATTTCAGGTACGAGGGGGATTCCGATTCCGTGGCCCCGGTTGAGTTTACCTCGTCGCAGCCCGAGATCCGGGAGTTCACTGATACGGTCAGGATAATCCCCGAAAGGGATTCCGGAGGCAGACCCTATACACCAGAGAGAGCCGTGCAGGGAGAGCGGGATGTCCTGGTAGACCAGTTTGTCCTTACCACGAGGAACCCCGACCCGAATATACCGGCATCGGAAGCGGTATGGAGCGGGGTGAGGTTAGATCTGACGGGCGAGTCCGTAATAGAAGATATAGAATCTGTAAAGATATACTATGACTCAAATAATAACGGAATCTTTGAACCCGACTCGGATGTACTTATAACTTCAGGCGAGGATATCTTCCGGGAGGGTAGAAACGCCCATATTGAGCTTACAGAGCCCCAGACGCTCGGGCCGCGCTCAAGAAGGTATTTTATAGTCTACGATCTTGCGGTTGACGCCGAACCGGGGCACGCCCCCGGCTCCCGCGTAGCCTCCCCGGGTATATTTTCAATAAGCGGGGAGAACGAGATGGCCGATCAGCCCGATACCTACCCGGTCGAGAGCGGCGATATATTCATAGATACTATGCGGATGGATTTTGTGACTTCGGACCCGACCCTTGATATTACAGGAGCCAAGCAGGGTGAGAGGGGTGTCCCGGTATGCAGGTTTACGGTAAGGGTGGATTCGGAGACCGCCGCGGGAGCCGGCGGGAGCCCGACCCTTGACCGTATACGCGTAAGGCGGGTTGAACATCCTTTCAGCTCCAGTGACGCGGATATAGAGTCAGTGAGAATATACTACGCACCTGACGGGGCCGCGGAACTTGATACAGATTCCGCCGTTCTTGTCTCTTCGGGTCAGGACAGGTTTATAAACGCTGCGGCGGAGGTGCTTATTTCCACGCATAACGTGATAACAACGCAGGAGAAGACATTTTTCATAGCCGTTGATATCCATCAGGAAGCCGATGTAAATCATAAACTGCTCTCCATAGCGCTTGATACTAACGAGAACGATATAATTTCCCTGACCCCGTCCCAGAGGATAATAAACCAGCGCGGCGGTATGCCCGAGGAGCCTTTCTATATGTCTTCTTACCTGCCTATAAGGCACGAGTTTACCCCTACGACCCCCGTTGTTGAAGTAAGCAGTTGGGTAAACTCCGCCACCACTGTAAGAGGGGAATGGAGTTCGGCTACCAACTCCGAGTTCGGTATACGCCATAACCAGTACAGAGCGGGCAGATACGATATCTATTCGGATGAAGGGTGGAGCGACCTGGGGCCGACAACGGATTCGGCGGGGACCTCCAGCGCCGAGGCCACCATACACGGTCTTACCCTGGAACACGGGGAGAGGTACCAGTACCACGTAAGGACCTGGACCCGCGACGCTGAGGGTAATATGTACGCTTCCGACGTTGGTGTTGCCGAGTTCAGGGTTGACCTTAACCCGCCGACAAAGCCCGGCCAGCCTGTTCCGCAGCAGGTTGTGCAGGATATACCTCTTACCGATTTTAACGTAAGCTGGGGGGCCTCCTACGATAACGCTACCGATGCCGAGAGCGGTGTAGCCCGCTACGAGATACAGGAAAGAAGGGATACATCGCCCGTCTGGAGAACCGTGGATTACGTCGACGGCGACCGGCTGAATATATTCATCCAGGACAAGGAACCCGGGCATTTCTATTTCTACCGGATCCGGGCCCAGGATGAGGCGGGGAACTGGAGCGAATGGTCGGAAATATCCGAGCCGGCTCTGACAGGTGTGCCTTCGCGGGTTGTATCGCAGGTATCAAACTACCCCAACCCCGCAAGGTTTGACCAGGGTGACGAGAAGACAACCATAACCTATATACTTAACCAGGATGCTGAGGTCGAGGTATACCTTTACGATCTTATGGGGCATCTTGTAAGAGAGTGGAAGTTTGCCAAGTCCGCTCCCGGAGGACGACAAGGGCCCAACTCGTTTGACTGGTTCGGGGATAACGAGCGTGGCGCGGATGTCGCCAAAGGCGGGTATATACTGCGTATAGTCGTAAAGTCGGACGAGGGGACAATGGAAGAGACCCGGCGAATAGCCATAATAAGGTAGTCCAGTGGAACTTATACAGGAAAAATTTAATAAGCTTAAAGTTGACAAAACCCGGAAACGGTGTTATTTATCTATCGGAGCCGTATGGTTCCCTGTATGCTCATTTAAAGCATGTTATTGTGCTGATAAAGGCAACCATCGGGTAACCGATGCACGCAAAGTCACAGCACCGGGGTATGAAGCTCCGGTGGGCTGGTCTGCCGGCAAGTGGGCTGACGGTAAGGCTTATTAAGGAGGGCTGTTTCTCAGGCAGGTAGCCTGGTATATAAGTTTACCGGAAGCTTGGGCTTATTTTACTGAAACCGGGTTGTCTTTATCTTTAAGAACAGCCCGGTTTTTTTAAAGGTTATGAGAAAGATAATAAAACAGACAGCTCTTACAGCGGCAGCGGCCCTTTACCTGGGCGCGGTAGCCGGAATAGCGGTAAACTGGGCCGGTACGGGCCGGGGCGGTATGCCGGGAGCGTTTATGTCCTGGGGGGCCGGGGCGAGGTCTCTGGGGATGGGGAAGGCTTTTGTCTCTATTGCTGATGATGCTACGGCCACGTACTGGAACCCGGCGGGGCTTGCAGGTATTACAAGGAGCGAGCTTACTGCGCTTCATTCGGTCCTCTGGGGCGGGACCGTGTATGATTTTATAAGTTATGTCCAGCCTACCCGCGGCGGCGGAACCTTCGGATTTTCCGGAACAAGGCTTTTTCTGGGAGGGTTTGAGGGCAGGGATGCCCAGAACAGGGTTACCCACGAGTTTGAGGATATCCAGAGCGCCTACGGGGTCTCATACGGACAGAAAATACTTGATACACTCTCCATTGGGGCAACTCTTAAAAAGATGAGCCATACGCTTGATGACCACAAAAGCGGGAGCTATATAGTGGATATGGGAGCCCTTTACTCCCCTGTTGATAACCTGAGCTTGGGGATGAATCTCCAGAACCTGCTTGCCGTGACATATGGCACTTCCGACGACCTTCCTATTGTGGCGAGGATGGGGCTTAGCTACAGGCTTCTCCGAGAGAGGCTAACCCTGGGAATGGATGTCCAGTCGGCCATCGGTTGGGAAATGGGTACCCCGCTGCACCTTGGGGCGGAGTACTGGGCCGCCAACTTCCTGGCCCTGCGGATGGGTATAGACCCGCAGGAGTTCAATATGGGGTTCGGGCTGAGGTACGAAGATTACGGTCTGGATTACGCCTACGCTTCCCACGAGCTCGGAGGGTCGCACAGGATATCGGCTTCAATAACTTTCGGGCGTTCCGTTGAAGCCCTCAAACAGATGAGCAGCCGGGAGCACGAGGTGGAGGGGGACGCAGCTTACGAGGCGGGGCTTTACCGGGAGGCTGTGCGTAGTTACGAAAGGGCCTACAGTCTGAACCCGGATAACAGGGATCTTGCCAGAAAACTTGATATCATATCAAGGATAGCAGATATTATTCCGCGCAAGGTTGAAGATACAAATATAGGGAGACTTATAAGGCAGGGGGTGAAAGAATATGTTGAGCATAATAACGCGCAGGTCCTGCTGCTTGCTCTTAACCATATACTCAGCGAGGACCCGGAGGACGAGGTCGCCCGGCGCCTTCTAAGGCTCTTAGGATCGCTGGAAGGGATACCGGAGCCGCGCATAAGGGTTCCCCGCGGCGTTACACTCACGGAGTATAAGCTTCACGAGGCTCTGCAGTACTTCTATGATGCCAGGTACTCGGAGGCTATCCGGGAGCTTCAGGATGTCCTTACAGTGGACCCCGGAAACGCGGCTGCGTATAAGAGGCTCGGTTCGGCTTTCTTTGCTATGGGAAACGAGGAAAGGGCCGTTGAGGCCTGGGAGGAGTCCCTGCGCAGGGATCCTTCAGACGATAATCTCCGGGATTTCCTGAATAACATCCCCGAACGGCAGAGAGATTTTGAGCCGGAGGAGATTATGGAGGAGATGAGATAATGCCTGGGAGAAGGAAACCCGTGCCCTCGGTCTCTGTAAATGTATTTGAGGGTATTTTCAGGTGAAACGTACATGAGCATAGACTCACAAAAAACGTTTAAAATACTGAGTCAGTCCCCGACGGCACGGGTTTCCTCATTCTCGCCTCCGGCTCCGAGGGGTTCCGTCCGAAGGACGCAACAAACCCGGAAACCCGTACCGCCGGAGACTGTAAATGTAGTAGTAGGTATTTTCAGATGAAAAAAACAGCGGTTCTTCTGTTTTTTCTTTTATTATGGGGCGAAGCCCGTCCGGCGGAGTTTACCGATTATACCACTCTTCTCAACCAGAAGATGGAAACAGAGAGCAGGCTGGAATCTCACCTGGGGGGGATTGTAGAGAGGGTAGCGGGTGAAAATAAATCCTCTGTTATAGTAAGCGTCCAGGTGAGCGATCTGAGCCGGAGCCGCACGCTCACCGAAGAATGGCTTGAAAGTGAGAAAGAGAGCCGCCCGGCCCCGCCCCGCGATAGGGAGATACTTCCGGGGATTCCTTCCAGGAGCAGGGTTGAAGAGGCTCCCGAACCCCGGCCTGAGGAGAGGGCCGGCGGTAAGCGGGTTGAGGATATTGTCACTCTTCCCTCTGAGTTCATAAGAGGGGTGAGGGTAAGCCTTATACTTGACCGCGGTGTTCCCGAAGAGGTAGTGGCCACTGTTGAGGGTATAGTCAGGGATATAGTAAATAACATAAGTCCGGCCGGGGAGAATACTATTGAGACCCGGCTTGTTGATTTTGCCGGAAGGAGCATAGATTTTCTCGGGTTTCTTTTTAACCCTTACTTTTACATTATATCCCTTATAGTAATTACCCTTATTATACTTGCAGTTTTTCTTTTCGGGCCTCTCAGGAGGTTTCTCTTTGCGGCTCTACAGACGCTAAAAGACTTAAAGGCCATGAAATCCCAGACCGAATATACCGGCCCCGGGATGGGGGGCGGAGCCGGGCTCTCAGAGGGTGAGATGGACCTTGAAGAGGAGGAAGAGCTGAGCGGGGATGAGGATGAAGAAGGCGAGGAGGGTGAAGAAGAGGAAGAAGATTCTGAAGAAGAACTTATCGCCGAAGGAGAAGGATTAGAAGAGGGGGATATAACAGAGGAAGAGGAGGAGTTCATTAAAATGACATATAAGCCGCTAAAGTTTCTTGAAGATAAAGACCTTAAGAAACTCGCGTACCTGGTGACTTTTGAAAAACCGGAGGTCGCGGCGCTTCTTATAGATTACCTTGAGCCCGCCAAGGGGGCAAAGGTAATGGCGGCGCTTCCCGCTGAGAAAAGGACGCCTGTAGCCAAGAGCATAGTTAAGATGCAGAGGACCTCCAGGGAGATAATGCAGCATATTGACGAATTTCTCTCCAAAAAAATAGATTATGTCTCCGGGGGCGCGGATCAGCTTGTTTCAATGCTTGAGGTGATGAGCGAGGATGAGAGGGAGAGACTTCTCAATACGCTGACCGAGGATGATCCCGAGTTTGCCGAAAAGGTCAGAAGCAGGATTTTCAGCTTTGATGATATAGTGAACCTTGATGATGCTGCGGTTCAGATGATCATACAGGAGTTTGACGCCCAGGATCTCGGGGTTGCGCTTAAGACGGTTCCCGATGAGATAAAGCAGAAATTCATTAATAATATGAGCGAGGGAGCCGCTGCCCTTCTCAAGGAGGAGATAGAGTTCGGAAGAAATATCACAGAGGCCCAGATGAAAGAGAAACAACTGGGTATAGTTAATAAGATAAAGGAGCTTCAGCGCAGGGGCGCCATTGAAGGTATAGCTGGTCCGGCCGGCGACGAACTCTGGGAAGAGGAACTGGGAGAAGAGGAGAAGGAAGGGGTCCTTGAAGGGATAATAAAGGCGGCCCAGGAGGCTCTCAGAAAGAAAGACGAGATGGAAGCTTCAGGTTCCCGGAATACTTCCGGCGCCGCTGATGATGAACTTGCTTTTGAAGAATATGAGAAAGGGTTAAACGCCTATAAACAGGAGGATTACGAAAAAGCCGTTGAGCATTTCAGCAGGTCCGCTGAGTACAATCCTTCGGTATGGCAGACCTATCAGTACCTTGGAACCTGCTATCTTGCCCTGGGGGAAGAGTCCGAAGCAAAGCGGGCTTACAGCAGGTCCCTTGAGCTTAACCCGTCCAATACGGAGCTTCAGGAATGGCTGGAGTCGCACTGATTTGAATTAAGGGGTTGAAAAACCCCGAAGCTTCAATTATTAATTGACAATTTGGAAATTTACGCAGAGCAGATTAATGGACGAAAAAATAAACAGAAAAATTCCGGGACCGCCGCCGCCTCCTCTTAAGGGTAGAAAGGCCCCCGGCGTGCCGCCACCCCCTCCAGGGATAAAACCCCCAGGCCCTTTTCCGGGGGGGAATATCCCGTCTTTTACTTCTTCCGGAAGAAAAGAAGTTTCCCCCAGGAGCCGTGCTGCTGACGAGGAACTGGATGCGCTTGAATCCCGTCTCTCCAGGGAAAGACAGGAACTCCTTGCCCGGATTCAGGAGAAAGAGTCTCAGAATATACGGTTGCAGGAGAGTTTTCTTGAGAAGGAGAAAGAGGAGACAGAGCGGCGCAGGAGGGAACTTGATGACCTGAGGCGCAGGCTTGAGAATGAGTACTCAAACCGGGAGGAGAAGCTCCGGCAGGAGCGGCTCCAGTGGCAGCAGACGCTTGAGGAACTCAAAAACGAAAACAGAAAAAGGGAAGCCCTTGAGAAAACTCAGAACCTCATAAGAGAGCAGGCGACTGAGGAGGTGAGAAAAGAGGCTTTTGAGCAGGTTGAGAAACTGAAATCCGAACTTGAGGAGGCAAAGAAACAGGTATACCAGGAGAGGGCCAGAAAAGAGGAAGAGGAGAAAAACTCTCTAAGAGTGGAGCAGTCCCTCAAGGAGGTCCTGCACAGCGCGACAAGGAACCGTAAGGTTGAGGACCTGGAAAAAGAGAACACCCTGCTCAAGAAGGAAATAACGGAAATTGAAAAGGAGCTTATAGAGGAAAAAACCCGGTGGGGGAGAAAGCTCCAGGAGAGCGAGAACTTAAGGGATAACCTCCGGCTTGATTTTCAGCACCGCATCTCGCAGAAGGAAAAAGAGTTTGAAACAAAGGCGCAGGAGCTTCAGCGGGATAATTCGGAGCTCAGTAACCGTCTCTGGCAGTTAAAGAATGAGTTTGATACAAGGAAGAGCGTTTCACAGGAGCGCCTCAGGGACAGGGAGTATGAGAAAGAGAACCTGGCGGCCGAGTTTCAGAAAAACCTGAGCCAGAGAAAACTGGAGTTTCAGCAATCCCTTGCCGCTGCTGAGAAAGAGAGGGATTCGGCGTTAAGAGAGCTTGAAGAGGTAAGCTCAAAATACCAGGAGACCAGGGCGGAGCTTTCGGGGAGGATAAGCGTCCTTGAGAAAGAGAAGGATCTGGTTGAAAAGGAACTTGGGGCGAAACTCTCCGGGATACGCGAAAAATTAAACGAGAAGGAAACAGAACTTCTTTCCCTGAGGAAAGTTTACGAAGAGAAGATAAGAAGCCTGGAGAACGCTGCGGCGTCCTCGGAGATGCGGTTTAAGGAAAAGATAGCTTCCCTGGAACTTGAGAAAGAAAAAGAAGCTTCCCGGATAAGAGACCGGTTTACTGAAAACGCGGGTTCCCTGGAGAGGGAGGTATCCGAACTGCGGAAAGAGAAGAACGCCCTTAGGGCATCTTTGCAGGAACTTCAGGCGGAGAACCGGGAGCTTACCGAGGAGAGAAACCGCAGGGTCCGGGAATTTGAGGGTGAGCTTAAAAGGGAGAAAGAAAGGTATGAGCGCCTGACCCGGGAGGCCGAAGAGGAGTATCTATCCCGGATTGAGTCTCTCAAGGAATCAGCCGCCGCCTCTGAGGAAAAGATA
>SLGR01000204.1 GCA_007136585.1 Candidatus Sumerlaeota bacterium
CGCCAAGGTTCATAAGGGAAGCAAGTTCCGCCCCCATTACGATCCCTTCTTCTTCAAAGAACCCTCCCTCGACAAAATATCCTCCGGTAAGGAAAACCTCTTTCTCCCTTACGGGATCCACCCCCCGGGCTATTACCGGCAGCTCGTCAAACCCGTCGTTTATCCGGGCGGCGAAATCCAGCCTGGGGGAGAAGGCTTTGAACCCTTCTGCGCCTGCGGCGGCGGAGAGGAGCTCCTCTCCGGGGATCAGCAGATGCTCCAGCGGGAAATCATCCTTCTCCTCCCAGTACGACTCGGTTGTGATCTGGATATGGGAGGATGAGAAGTTAATGATGTTCTCATAGGATATCTCGTCCATACTTGCCAGGTGCGAGTCCAGGAAGAGGTAGACAAGGACGGCGGCGGATATGAGGGCCGCCGTAAGAAATGTGCGGTTCTTCCGGCGCATCATATTCCGGAGAGCGAGCCTGAGAAGGAAAATCCGGTTTCTCATCTTTTCTCGTCCCCCGTAATCATACCGTCTTTTATCTCTATCGTCCTTTTCGCGTACTCCATTATCGCGGGGTCGTGTGTGGAGAAGATAAAGGTGGTATGGAGCTCCCTGTTCATTTTAAGCATTACCTCCAGGACAGCCCGCCCTGTTTTTGAGTCAAGGTTTGCCGTAGGCTCGTCTGCAAGTACCAGCCCGGGGTCTTTTACCAGGGCCCGGGCGACGGCGACACGCTGTTTCTGTCCTCCGGAGAGTTCTCCCGGTTTCCGGTTCTCAAGGCCACGCAATCCGACCGCATCTAAAATTTTAAAGACCTTTTCATCAACCTCCTTTCCGCCTTTGCCCGCAGCCAGGCGGAGAGCGAACTGGACGTTCTCAAAGGCCGTAAGGACGGGGATGAGGTTGTAGCTCTGGAAAATGAACCCTATGTTAAGGCGTCTTATCTTCGCCAGTTCGTTTGGGGAGAGGACCTCGAGCTCCTTCCCTCTGAAGAAGATCTTTCCTTCGGTGGGAACATCAAGGCATCCTATCATATTAAGCAGGGTGGTCTTCCCGGAGCCTGAGGGTCCGAATACGGTCGTGAATTCGCCTTTCTCAACTGTAAGGTCAACGCCGCGCAGCGCGGCTACCTCAACCGCCCCCTGGCCGTAAAGTTTTCTTACACCTGACATTTCAAGTAAGGGCATCTATTTTTCTCCCATAATAGTTGTTACTATGCAGCCATCTTAAAACAGCTGCAATATCCGGCATCCGTTTGTTCTTTTTTGTATACTCTAAACCGAGGTGATGAGGAACACGCCTTCATTGTTTGTGTGGCACGACCACGAAAAGGAGAATGGCGCCTCATCTCCCGGCTCTGTGCTTTGATTATATCCTGCGGCTCGACCGCGCAATTCGGGAGGCTAAGCCGAGCCAGAGTGCATGAGGATTCTCTTCGCCTTAAAAAATTATTTTCAGGAGGTGCTCTATGAAAAAACTCATCGTCGGTGTTGATGTCGCTGAAGCCAAATTTGATGTGGCTTTCAGAGATATCAACTGTCAGCCTGTCAGGGCCGATCTGTCCTTCAGTAATTCCTCTGATGGAATCCGGGACCTTATCGGATGCTGCATCGCTTCCGCTTCTCTTGCAGGCAAAAAGGTCAAGATTGTTATCGGCATGGAATCCACTTCCAATTTCCATAAGAATCTTGAACGGGCTCTCAGAGACTCTTCCCGAAACTTTGAGATACACGTTATCAACCCTCTTGCCATCAAGCAGTTCAAGAAAATGAACCTCAAGGTGTACAAGACCGATAAGCTCGATGCTCATATGATCGCTTCTTACCTGGCCCGGATGGAGCCGAACCCCTCTTTCGCGCCGCTTCCCGGCCAGGAAGAGCTCAAGGAGCTGACACGGCTCAGGCGGTCTTATCTGGAGGAAACCACCCAACTCAAAAACAGGATCAGAAGCCTTCTCAGAATCCATTTCCCCGGATACAAAAGGCTCCTGGGCACGAAAATATCCTCTAAAATGCTCATCGCCTTCTCGAACTATTCTTCCCCTGAAGAAATCATCTCCACGGGCATTGATACCCTTGCGGAGTTTTCGGTGTCCTTCAGGCACAGAATTGGTAGACCTTTCGCGGAGAATCTCGTAAGGCTTGCCGGAAAAGCTCCCAGCAGGGTCCTCCCCGGAGGTATTGCCCTTGCCATCAAGTGGACCGCGCAAAGTCTTCTCCAGCTTCAGGAACGCATTAAAATGCTCGATGCTGAAATCGTCGCCATGCTCGACGAATACTTCCCGGAACACAAGCTTCTCAGCATCCCGGGCATCGGCCCGATATCCGCAGCCGCTATCATCGCAGAGGTCGGAGACATCAAGAGATTCTCTACTCCCGAAAAGTTCATCGGCTATATCGGGCTTTACCCGGTTGTATGGGAATCCGGTGAGATGAAAACCAGGTTTCAGATGACATACAAAGGCAATAAATCCCTCAAGATGACTTTCCTTGTCGCGACCGCCGCGGCCAGACAGTTCAACCCCGCCATAAGACAGATGTATGACAGGCTCAGGGCAAGAGGAAAGTCCAAGAGGGCCGCCGGCGGTGCTGTTGCCAGAAAGCTTGCCTGTATAGTATATGCCATACTCGCCGGCGACAAGAAATGGGATCCGGAAATCGCCTCGGAAGGATTGAGGAAGTCTCAGCAGATGGCTGAATCTCTTACTGAAAAGAAAGAGAGGAACGAGCTGCCCACTGAGGTCGTGCCTCAAAACGCGGTCATTGCCGCAATGGAGTTTAATGGCCAGCGTCGCTCCCCTGGGAATAGTATACTTAATGGAGGCGCAACTGGAAACCCTTAATCCGTTATCGTCTATTTTTATTGACAACTGTTATTATATCTCCTTTTTTTCCTATTCCGTCTTCCATAAAATCTATCATCCTGTCCACTATCTTCATATCCCAATTTTTAAGGGATGTCCTTTCCATTATATACTCGTTTACGGAGGCCCCCAGCTTAAAAAGGATGTATGAGGTAAACTCTATGTCAATATCCTTCTTAAGATCACCCTGCCGGATTCCCCGTTTGAGCATCTCCCTGTAAAAACCGAGGGCCCGGGACTCTATCCCGTAGAGCTGCCTGCTGAGGAGTTCCTTGTCCCGGTAAAGGTGCCCGGAGATAGCCTCAAGGCGGGGGTTCTCCCGGGCAAGCTTTAAACTTTCCGCGTAAAGGTCCTTAAAGGTATCAAAGAAACTCCTGTCTCTTTCCGCTGAAATAAGAGGGGCAAGGCGGCGGAGCTTCATATCAAAAAAAGATTCCGTGATATACTCGTAGAGATCAAACTTGTCCCTGAAATACTGGTAGAAACTGCCGCTTGCTATCCCGGATCTTTTTATGATCCTGGCGACGCTTGCCTGGCGGAAAGGATATGCGGCAAACTCCTCCTCGGCGCTTTTTATTATCCTGCGCCTTTTCTTTTCGGGCAGGTTAAAGAATGTCTCTTTCGGCATTATCTCCTCTTTTAAGTCCAGTTATGTGAATACAGTTTCATATGAATACTGTTTCATATTATATATTTCCAAACGGGTTGTCAAGCGCGCGGGGGACGGTGAGTTGTTGCTATTTAAAAATTTTTTAGTACAATTGCCGGCATCGTGAAAAAAATAAGGATAGTATTATTCCTTCTCATTGCGCCGGTTGCGGTTTCTTCCGCCCTGGCCGGGACAGGTATAATAATTCCCCTGGAGCCCCCTGATTCCATCATTATCACGCCCTCTGATACCGTATACGAGATAGACGGTTTTTTCCTTGAGGAAGATACCGGCCGAAGATCTTTTGAGTGGCACTCCCGTATATCGCATGAGCAGCACGGCGTTTCCGGGGCAGGGTCGGGTTCAAGTTTCCTGGATTCGGGGGGGCATACGGTGGGTGAGGTTGAGTTCAGGAGTTACAGCCCTGTGGGGGAGAACTGGAGCGGGGAGCTGAATACTACCTTTCAGGTTACCCAGTCCCGGAGATACGACCCCTCGGATTTTTCTGTGCGGCAGATCCGGTATATACTGAGTGATTCTTCCGGGCGCAACCACCTGACCCTGGGAGACTATTACGCCAGCCTCTCCCAGTACTCCATGAACAGGTCGCTCAAGGGGCTGGGGTACCAGAGGAACTTCAGGGAAGGGTGGTATATGCGGATTGCCGGCGGGGTCTTTCATCCCCGGTGGGACCATGTGGCAGGACTTGGCAAGAACAGGCCTGTTGACCGCCGCGCTGTGGGTCTGAGGGCGCAGGCGGCGGGGGAAAGGAGTATCCTGGGGGTAAACGTTCTTACGGCCTGGGACTGGGACAGGGACCCCGAGCGCACAACCCAGACAACATACAGCCAGATGCTTTATTCCCTTGACTGGGAACACCGGGTATCCGGTATAATCCTTTCCGGAGAGCACGCTTACGCTCCCACCAGAAGGCAGCCTGCCGGGGGAAGCGACGAGGATATAACCGGAAGCGCGAACCGGATCAATACCAGGGCGCACGCCGGGAACCTGAGGTTCCAGTTCAGGGGAGAGCATGTGACCCCTGATTTTTATACCATGGCCGGCGGGGCGGCAGTTGACCGTTTCAGGATATACGCCCGGGGCGATTACAGGATCGACAGCAACTGGAGCGTATACGCCGGCAACGACTGGTACCGGAACAATCTCAAGGACCGGCTTACGTCTACCACAAGGACCCTTATCCCGGAGATCGGCCTCCGCGCCAGGGGGCTTTTTGACAGGAGGAGCCTTCTCTTTACATCCGGGATAAGGCGGAGGGTTATCAGGACGGAGAAACCCGTAGGGCGGGAGAGTATTTCAGACCGTCTCAACCTGAGCCTGGGGGACAGGTACAGGGCATTATCCCTGCGGGGGGAGACCGAGATAATGCTAAATAACAGGAGAAAACCATCCCCGGGTACGAAAACCCGGGATTACCTCTACAGGCTGGTCGCGGACTCCCGGCACCTGTTTTTGAGCGGATCCCTGGAGATGAGGCCCTACATTACCCTCTCACACCAGGAGATAGAGGATTCTTTAACCGGAAAACCCGTGCGTATAAACTCCCTCGATTTTGACCTTCGGGGGACAGCTGTAAACAACCTTTCTTTCGGTCTCTCGTACGGGAACAGGAGAAACAGGAGCAGCATACCCGGACAGGATAACAGCCGGGAGGTAAGGTACTCGGCCAACGCTGAAAGGAGTATGGAGTTTCTCGGAGGGGCCCGTATTCAGGCGGATTTCGGGCAGAGCAGATACAGGTTCTCGGATAGCGAAAGAAACTACAGGGAGAACTTTTTCCAGCTCTCCTTCAACAGGAGCTTCTGAGGAGCTAAAAATGAATATACGGACTGATAACAGGAACAGGTTGTTTTTTCAGGCGTCTCTTCTGGGGGTTATAGCTGTGCTTGCGCTCTCTTCCCCTGCGGCGGGACAGTGGTGGCGTTTCGGGGCGGATGCGGGAACACCGTTCTTTACCGATCTTCTCTTTAATAATATTGACGCGATCAATGTCGACAGGAACCTGCGTATCTCCGCAGACGACCTGGATGCGGGGAGTGTCCGGGTCAGGGGTCGGGTGGAAGCCGACCGGGGGGTTATAGGGCGCGTTGAGAGCAGTCTCGACGGGGGGCTGAACTGGCAGGAGATCCCTTTCAACGAACGCGGTCTTTTTGCGTTTGAGTTCAGACCCGATATAGAAAGGGATTACCGGTTTATGATAAGGGCTTTCTCTACTACCGGGCAGGTAAGCGACGAGCTTGACCACAGTTTTGTTTTCAGGGTCGTCCGGGAGGATACCCGCGCCCTGGCCCGGAAGGTCTTTGAGGAGATCATCCGCCTCTACTCCGCCAGGGACCGCGCAAGGTTCATGTCTTACGTATCCAGCAGGTTTACCGGGAACGCTGTCGCCCTTGACAGCGCCCTGAGCAGTGATTTTAGTTTATTTGACTCCATACGTATTACCCCCAATATACAGAGCATGGGTGAGTTCAACGGGAAGTGGAATATATATTTCAGCTTTAACCGCCAGCTTCGCTCCGCGCGGACCGGTGAAACCTTCAGGGACCGGGCCAACACCTCCCTGACACTTATAAGAGAAGGGGAAAGCTACAGGCTTTATGAGCTTGCGACTCCCCTGATCTTCGGCCTCTCTGATCCTTCCGAAGTTGCCACTTCAGATACCCTGGACAGAGGAACGGACGAGATAATAGAGGTTGACGAAGACGGAGAGATAAAAATAGTGACCCCTGATGACTCCGAGGAACTCGATGACCCGGACTCCGACCCCGCCCCGGGTATTCCGCATAATATAAGGGAAGGGTCGGTAGATCTTTCAGTACAAGTCTATGCTGACGGCTCCGGGATCGGACACGGGGAGGCTTTCTCGCTCTTTGACTACACTAAGAAAGGCATCTATGCCACAATGACTTTCGGAAACGAACTCGGGTCATTTGTCGTATTCGGAGATGAAGTTGAGGCAGGAGAGATACTGGGTTCCGGTCCAATATCCTCTGTAACTTCAGTCCCGGCCGAGATGGGGTTCCTCGGGGAGGATTCCGAGCCGGAAGAGGGGCGGCTCTACGCCCTGAAGCTTATCGACGGAACTTACGCGGTGCTCCAGCTTTCGGATGTTGTAATTAATGATGATGAGGGAGGAATATTTGAAACAATGACCTTCCAGTACCGGCACCAGCGTAACGGGACCCCTAACTTTTAACCTGCGCAATTCACTGGAAATTAATGATTAAAATATTGAAAACCCTTACAGCTCTGGCGCTTGTATTTCATAGCCTGGCGCCGCCTCTCACCCGGGCTTCGATTCTGACTAAATCTTCTGATTTCTCTGATGTGGCAAAATACGGACTGAGCTTTTCCGAGGCTCTTATGGATAAAAAAAGCGGCAGCGAAGCGGCCAAAAAGATTATGGGGGACGACCTTCTCTGGGATTTAATCGGTAAGGATTTTGAGCTCATAGGCGGAGACCCCGAGGCCCTCTCCAAGTTAAAAAGCGATGTCAGCAACATAAAAAGAGTGCTTGACGGGATAGCCGAGGTTTCCACCCGGCTGGGCGCGGGAGAGAACGTGGAAGCCCTTATTAAATCAATAGATGTGGCTGTGGGGCTTATAGGACATCCCGTGGTAAATAATCTATGGGCGGCGGTAAAGCTGACCCACCAGTCTCAGCAGCTTGTCCGGGATACCCGAAGCGCTCTCCAGGTTGAGACCCTTTACGGGCTGGTTAACCGGGACAGGAGGCTTATAGGTGTAATGGAGGGGGATAGCCCCCCGCTTATACCGGTTGATTCGGATACCGTCACCTATTTTTTCAACAGGTACCTCATCACCGACGCCTCTACCCGCGGGCTTGTCAGGGCGTACGTTGAGACGGTGCTTGGGGAGGACTGGCCTGTGCTTCCGAGAGGAACCCGCTTATGGTCAGCCCTGACCCGCAGTTCGGAAGAAACCCGGGTTGAACACGAGCTCAGGGAACTTGCGGAATTTCAAAAAGTTTCCAGAGGATGGATCAGGAAACTCATAGTTGACCTGAATATGCAGGTCAGTAAACAATGGGCCGAGACCCGTCTCAGGCAGGCCAGGGCCGAGTTTGAAGTCTTTTACAGGGAGTTCGGGGCTCTCTACGGGAGCCTGGACAAAGCTATGGAACATTTTCTCTTCAGGGCGGAGATACTGAGAGAGATAGACCAGTATCCGGGTATTCTCAGGGAGTTGAACGAGTCGCTTAACACTTACTGGGAGGAATACCAGGAGATGGAGCCCGTGGAGGTGGACAGGAAGATCCAGGTGAGGAGGGATATATACAAGATAGCAAACAGGGCCCTTCATTACCGGGCCAGGTCGCTTACGGTCCTGGAGTTCGGCCTAAGGGATCAGTTTGAGACGTTGAACAGAGAGGCTTTAAGGCGCGCTTCAAACATCTGGAATGATGTTGAGAGGAGTTATGCCGAGGCTGCCGAAGAACTCGCCAGCCAGCCCGCTGATACCGAGTATGCCCGGGTACATAACCCCGATACCGGAAGTTACGATTACCGCCGGGTTCCGCGGCAGGCGCCTGAAGAATACGCGGCCGAGTTTGAGACCCGGCTCCTGAATCTGTGGAGGCCCCTGCTGGATTATTGCAGAGGCGCGATTCAGGGCGCGCCCGACGCTCCGCTTGATGAGATAACCCGGCTTCTTGCCGAAAACAGGCCCAAAGAGGCGCGGGAGGAGCTTGATAAGTGGTGGGATGGACTCTCGGAAAACGTCGAGCTGGAAAATTTTTCCGAGTACGGTTTCAATATCGGAAGGGCGGTAATTTTGGGGAGAGCAATGGGGCAGATCGTGGAATCCATAAGAAATAACAGGCCCTATATGATAGAGACCCCCACGATTAAGGAAAGGCTGGAATCGCTGGAAGAGCGCCTTTCAAATGTCTCAAGCCAGAGCTTGAGAGATAACATTGAAGAAGAGATAAGGGAGATAAATGAAAAATACTCCCGTGAACCTATACCCCTTAATTACAGGAGATGGCGAATTGCCAGGGAACAGACCAGTGATGCTATCAATATAATATTTCAGGTCCGTGATTTTTACTCCGGCCGGGCCCGGGGGCTTGATATGATAAGTTTCTACGAAACTATGAGGGAAGAGGTAGACCGGGAAGTAAGGGAATATTTTGATGAGCTTGGCCCTATACGCGATACTCTCCGCTCAGGGGTCGCGGCAGCGAATAATTATGACAGGGTGGAGGATTTTCTTAGACGCCACCCGTACGGGCCTCACGGGAAAAGTGATCATACTCCCCACAGCGTAACTGATATAAGAATATCATCTCATTGGCCCCACTCTACATCCACAACTCCTCCGGAGCTCTTTGATTTTTCAGGCTGGTCTTTAGCGATTGAAAGGGCTGAGAAGCGTTTTAAGGATCTAAGTATCGATGAAGAGACCCTCAGGATGTACGAAGAGTTTGAGTTTCCGCGTCCAGTAAGGGTAAGGGAGAGAATAGATGAAATAGAGAACCTGCTCAGGGAGGTGAACCCCGGAAGGTTGAGCAGAAGGCATTCACAGCTGAGAA
>SLGR01000167.1 GCA_007136585.1 Candidatus Sumerlaeota bacterium
AAGAGTCCTCACCAGGGCCCCGGAGAGGGTGTATATCCTTATAACCGTTTCTCCCGGGAAAACGGAGGTCCCGAAAAAGATTACCTCCCCGTCACGGGAGAGCGAAAAAGGGTTGGGCCGGTTCATCAGGGTATAAATATAAGAGATTTGAGAACTTTCCCGCAGACGCAAATTTATGTTTTTTTCAGGGGTATACCTGGGGTCCCTGTCTCCGAGCGCCAGCTGCCCGTAGGTGTTGTAACCCCAGCCCCAGAGCGTCCCGTCAGATCTCAGCCCAAGGGAATACATTCCTCCGGCTGATACAGATGACCACCCGGTATCTGTTCCGACCTGCTCCGGTGTATACCTATTCAGGGTATCTCCCAGTCCCAGGCGTCCGGATAAATTATTTCCCCAGGCCCAGAGCGTCCCGTTGGATTTCAGGGCCAGGGTATGGTTTGTTCCCGCCGAGACGGATACCCAGTCGGTATCGGTTCCCACCTGAGCGGGGCTAAATCTTGTTTCGGTATCACCGAGACCCAGCTGTCCGCGGTTATTGTAACCCCAGGCCCAGAGCGTCCCGTCGGATTTCAGGGCCACAGTGTGGTAGTACCCGGTGAAAACGGATACCCAGTCGGTATCGGTTCCCACCTGAGCGGGGCTAAGTCTTGTTTCGGTGTCTCCGAGCCCCAGCTTTCCGCGCTGATTTCTACCCCAGGCCCAGAGCGTCCCGTCGGATTTCAGGGCTAAAGAGTGTCCAATACTGGCGGAAACGGATACCCAGTCGGTATCACCTCCGACCTGTACCGGCGTGTGTATTTCCAGAGTCTCTTCCGCTCCCAGACCCAGGCGGCCGGATTCATTTCCCCCCCAGACCCAGAGCGTCCCGTTGGATTTCAGTGCCAGGGCATGCCCTACTCCCGCCGAGACGGATACCCAGTCGGCATCACGCCCTACCTGTTCAGGAACATACCTGGGTTCGGTATCTCCCAAGCCCAGGCGGCCGGATTCATTGCCGCCCCAGGCCCAAAGGGTGCCGGTTACCCTTATTCCAAAGGAACAACGGAAACCGGCGGAAACCTGACTCCACCGCATTGTTTCTTTTCCGACCAGGCGCGGTAAATAAATAAAACCCCTCTCTTTACTCCCTATCCCCAATTCGCCGTAGTGCTGCGCCCCCCACGCCCAGAGAGACCTCGACTCACATACGGCCAGCGCATGGTCATGCCCCGCGGATAAAAAGGAACTGCCGCCGCGGGCGGGGAGTACGTTAAGGAAAACCAGCGTAAAAAAAAGCAACGGGAAAACCGGGGTCAGGGGTTTAAATTCGGGTCCTTTAGCCATACTTTCTCATATCTACTTAAACTCCTTCTGAAACAACCCTCTCATAATCCCGCGGCGAAGAAGGATCTGCGCCCTGTAAAAGGTTATCTACTCTCCTTCGGAAGCGAGGTGATAAATTCCGCAAAGAAGGCCAGGAGTATACCTATAAAAAGCGATAAGACCAGGGCCAGGGCGGTATTTCTTACCGCACCCCTTCCCTCGGGCTCCGCCCTTCCGGAGTATGAGGCAAGGCGAACGTCTCCGACCCTCATCCCGATATCGCGGCGGGTTTCCGGATCATCCGCCCCTATACTCTCAAGGAAAGACTCCAGTGTCCGTATCCCTGATTCAAGGGAGTTTATCATGGTACGGGCCCCGGAGACCTTGCTCTTTAAGTTATTATGGATGGGGTTTACCTCTTCCCTTATTATTATATTCCCGGTCAGGGTATCCCATATATCCTCTTTCTCGGCAAGGCGCATAAGAACACCCTCGTCTGTTATGGATTTTCTGAGCGTGATAGTCTCACTCTGCCCGGCAAGCTCCCGTTCGTACCCTTCTATCTCATCCCTGAGCTTTTTTATATCGTCATTATGTTCCTGTATAAGGCGTTCGGCCGTAAGGCGCAGGTAGGCGTTCACCCAGGTATCGGCGGTACTCCGGGCGGTCTCCGGATCCCCGGAGGATACTTTAAGGTCAAGGATAGGGGTGTCTTGAACCCTTTCCACATCAAACTCAATATCCTCAAATATATCAACCCCGGTCTTCTCCTCCAGGCGGACCATTACCGCCTGGGATTTAAGAAGCTCCCTGTGAGTGCCGATATCCTCTTCGGCCATAACCCTGGCCCTGGCGGTGTAGAGACGCGCCCTGGTAAGAGAAAAGGCCGCGGTAAGCCCCGAGATGATTATTACAAGAAGAAGTATCAGGCCCCTGCGTTTCCATACGACCAGGAAAAGCTCCCTTAAGTCTATCTCGTCGCTCTCCACTCTATTTATTCCGTTACTCATATACTTATTATCTCCTTTTCTCCGGGTCTTTCCCGTCCGGGGTTCCTATGAGAAACTCTCAACCGTTATTTTAATTCCCTGCCTGAAATCCACCTCAACCTCGTACCCGAGCCTCTCCCGGGCCTTTCCTATATCGGCCTGGGTATGGCGGACATCCCCTTTCCTTGGAGGGGTATGTTCAAAAGTCGTAGATGCTCCGGTATTCTCAAGGACCTCCCGGGCCACGTCAAGGACGCTGTACCGGTTATCGCAGGCTATATTGAAAACCTCCCCGTGAAGACCCGGCGTCTTCGCGGCAAGGAGGTTCCCGTTTACAACGTTCCTTACAAAAGTAAAATCCCTGGACTGCTCGCCGTCACCGTGGACCTGGAAAGGTTTTCCCTCTTTCGCGTTCTTTATAAATATCGGAACCACAGCCGCGTACTTTGACTCCGGGCTCTGCCGGGGCCCGAATACGTTGAAATACCTCAGCGAGACGGTCTCTATCCCGAAGGTGCGGGAGAAGGCCCGGCAGTAATGCTCGCCGGTGAGCTTTGATACGGCGTAGGGAGATATAGGCAGAGGCCTCTGCGTCTCAACTTTAGGGAGCGCTTCCGTATCCCCGTAGGCGGAGGATGAGGAGGCGTAAACCACTTTCCTTACACCAGCCTCCTTTGCCGCCATAAGCAGGTTCAGAGTCCCGTTGATATTCACGTCGTTTGAGGATACCGGGTCGTCAACCGAACGGGGTACCGAGCGCAGGGCCGCCTGGTGAAGTATCACGGAGCACCCCCGGGCCGCCCTGTTCATAGTATCGGAGTCGCGTATATCCCCTTCAATAAGCTCTATATCATTAATGACCCCGGAGAGGTTCTCTCTCCGCCCTGTGGAGAAGTTATCTATAACCCTTACATCAAAACCTTTCTCCAGGACCCCGTCTATTATATGGGAGCCTATAAACCCGGCTCCTCCCGTTACAAGGTACTTCTCACCCATACTCAGATTCTCCTTACCTTAGCTTTCCCTTCCATATCCAGAGTTACCCCCCTGCAGTCCAGAACCCAGGAGGACTCTTTCAGTATCTTCTTGTAATCAAAATCGTCGTGCGCTGTCACTATAATAACAAGGTTGTACGTCGCGTAGGAGGCGGTCTTGTGGTCAACCCTGTCCAGCGACATAAAAGATCCGACGTGCGGGTCGGTGTATGATACGGAGGCGTTTAGTTTAAGAAGTTCGTCGGCTATCTCAAAAGCGGGGGATTCCCGCACATCCCCGACGTTCTGCTTGTAGCTTACCCCCATAAGGAGTATCTTGGAGCCGTTTACGCTCCTCCGGGACTCGTTCAGTATCTCGGAAGCCTTTGCCGTCACGTGGGCCGGCATAGACCTGTTTATCTCGTCGGCGTAATCTATGAAGTAGGGGTAGAACCTGCTGCTCTTCGCCTTCCAGGAGAGGAACTGGGGATCCACGGGAATGCAGTGCCCGCCCAGCCCCGGGCCGGGGTAGAAAGGCATAAACCCGAAAGGTTTGGAGGCGGCCGCCCTTATTATTCTCCATATATCAAGGCCGAACCTGTCGCAGAGCTGGGCCATCTCGTTAATCAGCCCGATATTCACGGCCCGGAAGGTATTCTCAAGGAGCTTTACAATCTCGGCCTCCTCGCAGGAGCCGGCAAATACAACCCGGTCAACGGCTATCCTGTAGAGATCGCCGGCCAGCTCGGCCGATTCCTCGTCGTACCCGCCTACAACCTTGGGGGTATTTCTTATCCCGTACCTGCTGTTCCCGGGGTCAACCCTCTCGGGGGAGAAGGCCACGAAGACGTCCCGCCCGGCTTTAAGGCGCTGCTTCTCAAGGGCCGGAACAAGTATCTCCCCGGTGGTTCCCGGGTAGGAGGTTGATTCAAGTATTACAAGGGTATCTGCGGATATGCACTCGGCCACCGCCCTTGAGGCTTTGACTATGTAGGAAAGGTCGGGGTCCCGGCTTTTCCTTAAGGGGGTCGGGACGCAGATTATCACCGCGTCGGCCTTCCGGAGTTTTCTGAATGACCTGTGGGGTTTGAATGTCCCGTTCCCCGTAACGGCCGCGACCGCCGATGAAGGGACATCCTCCACGTATGAGGTCCCCGATTTAAGGGAGCTTATTTTCCCGGGGGATACATCTATCCCTATGACCTTTACCCCCGCGCGGGCAAACTCCACCGCCAGGGGAAGCCCCACGTACCCAAGTCCCACTATCCCTACCGTTACCTTCTTTGACTCTATCTTACTCTTAAGTTTTTGAAAACTCATAACTGTTTTTCCGCAGGCCTTTCGGCCCTTTCACTGAGATTGCCGTCATTTATATTTGTTCTTTAAATACTGAAGATATTACTAATGCCCGGGGTATGTTGTCAAATTATTCCGGGGGTTTCAGGTATCCTCACCTGTGTAAAGGCGAACCCTGTTCTTCCCCTCTTTCTTGGCCCCGTAGAGGGCATTATCGGCAAGCTCCACAAGGGACTCCCCTGAATCCGCATTGTCGGGGAAAAAAGCCACCCCAGCGGATATGCTCACCGGGGTCTCTTCGTCCGCGGCCCTTATTATCTTTTCGGCCTTCCGGAGGGTTCCTTCCCTGTCTGCCTTGGGCATAAATACGCAGAACTCCTCCCCGCCGTACCGGCCGGCTATATCGGTGGTATAGACGCACCTTTTTATTATAGAGGATATCTTCTTCAGGAGTTTATCGCCTGCCAGGTGCCCGTAGGTATCGTTGTACTCCTTGAAGTTGTCTATATCGGCCATTATGAACCCTACCTTCTGCTTATCCCTTTTAGCCATCCTTATCTCCTCGGAAAGACGCTCAAAGAAATAGCGGCGGAGATAGAGCCCGGTAAGCCCGTCCACACGGGAGAGCTGTCTGACCCTCTCGTAAAGCAGGGATTTCTCGTACCCGAGGGTTATCTGGTTGACCAGGAGTTCGGCGTTCTTCCTCTCGGTAACCGACATTTCCCCCCTGACCCCTATCCTGCCCAGTTCGTCATCTCCAACCTTTATGAAAAAAAAGACGCACCCCTTCCCCGAATCAAGCATACTGAGCCACTTTTTACCGGTTGTCCTTCCGAGTCTTCCCGTAAGGGTATACCCTTCGGGTTTCTTCTCAAAAAAAGCGAGGCTCCTGATCCCGGTCCTGAGACTGAGTGACTCCAGGGCTTTCCGGGCAAGGACCGTGGGGTCGGTAACCTTCTCCATCTCCCGGGAAAGGTCGTAAAGGCGGCTCATTCTCTTTAACTCCCCTTCAAGTATCCCGTAATTCCGCCGGACCCTCTCAAGGCGCCCGGAGGTTGACCTGAGCCTCCTCCGGGACTCATCCCTTATACCGGAGTAATAAGCGCTGTTTTTCCTTCGGACTGCATCAAGTCTCACCAGAGAGGCGGCAGCCGCCAGAAAGACCGCCCCGTAGTATCGTCTTGCCCCTAAGCCTGTCCAGGCCGCGGCCGCGGAAAGTATAAGAGCAAGTATAAGACACTTAGCCGGCGACCACCCCGGATCCCAGGAATACCCCGCGACAACTGCCGTAAGCCCGACCAGCAGGAACCCTAGAGAGGCGGGTTCCCCGGGAAAGATAAAAGCAGCCAGGGCGGAAAGACCCGCAAGAAGTATGCAGACCCTGTACAGGTTGAGTTTCGCGCGTTTATTCATCGCTGACGCTCACCCTGTTTCTTCCGCAACGCTTGCTCTCGTAGAGAGCGTCGTCAGCCGTGCGTATAAGTTCATCCGGGGTGACTGAACGGGGGAAAAAGGATACTCCCAGCGAGGCCGTTATCCCGCGGTCTTCCGGGCAGAAATCAAAGCTGCAGGCCTCTACGGCGGACCTTATCCTCTCGGCTATGTCCTTTGCTTTCCCGGGTTCTATATTGCGCAGTATGACCCCGAACTCCTCTCCCCCGTACCGGCCGGCTATATCGGTCTCCCTTACGGCCTTTTTAACCTCCGCCGAGACTTTCCTGAGCACCTCGTCCCCGGCCGGGTGCCCGTATGTATCGTTGAAATCCTTGAATTTATCCAGGTCCATCATTATCACCGAGAACCGCTCCCTGTACCTGGCGGCGCGCTCAACTTCCTCCCTGAGACGTTCCTTGAAATAGGAGTGGGTGTACAGCCCGGTGAGGCTGTCGGTTATAGCCAACTCCTGGGTCCTGAGAAAGAGGCGTATATTCTCAAGGGATATAGCCGAGAGAGATGAGACGGCCCCCAGGAGCCTGAGATCGGCCGAAGTGAAACTCTCCGAACCGCTCTCTATACGGACTATAGCAGAGACGCTCCCGCCCAGGA
This sequence comes from Candidatus Sumerlaeota bacterium, assembly GCA_007136585.1. Taxonomy (GTDB): domain Bacteria; phylum CG03; class SLGR01; order SLGR01; family SLGR01; genus SLGR01. The sequence goes on from SLGR01000167.1 coordinate 6,608, forward strand.
GAAGAGGGGCGCCTATGAGGGATACGGTGTCAACCGGTCCGGGTTTCTCAAACCGGTAATCCTTGGAGAGGTTCTCAACTAAGAGCGGATGCTTCTTATCCCGGACCCACCTGTCGTAACCGTCTGAGGGTTTTCTCAGCATCGAGACCTTCTTCCCCGGGAAGACGGAACCGAGGAAACTCTTTATATAAGTGTAGAGCTCCTCGTAATCCAGTGTCGTTGAAAGGCGTATGGCAAACTCCGCCAGTCGGTTGTACCTCTTGAGTTTTTCCTTAAGCGCGGAGGTGAGTCTCTCAAGATCGCTTATCTCAACCTCGGCGGAGCCGGTCTCTTTCTCAATATTCTCTATCTCCAGGCTCCACTTCCCCCCTTCCCGGCTTATAGAGTCGCTGTAATGCCCCAGGATATATATTACGCCCCAGTACCCCACACCGGAGGCCACGGCAAGGCCGCTGCCGGCTATGATAAGGACACCTAGGGCAACCATTGAGGCCGCGGTCGCCGCAAGCCCGGCACCGGGTATACCGAAGAATATGAAAGTGAAGAACTCCACCCCGAGGTAGAGGGGAAGGTAGAACCCCGGACGGGGGCTGGTTACAACGCCTACGGTTATTACGGCAAAGGATACAGCGGCGATAAAACCCGCCGCGAGATCGTATATAAGCCTTTTCAAGGGATGGACCCTGAGCGGACGGTTACTGCGGTGGACAGGAGAGCCGGTCTATCTTACCCGGAGGACCGAGTTCCTGCCGCCGCGACCGTCTGGAACGGTCTCGGGGTTCTCCGGGTCGGTTATCCAGCTGCCGTCAACTATGAACATATAACGGTAGGTGCCGCTCTTGAGTTCAATCTCAGTCTCAAAGACCCCCGGCTCCACTTCCCTCATCGGGTCTGCCGAAGACGACCAGTTATTAAACTCTCCGGATACATAGACCTCGGATCCGCGCCCCTCGTAGCGCAAGAGAATAGGCCCCTCCGACACTTCCTCGTACCCGGCTTTGGGGGAAGCGTACGTCTCTGAATCCGTAGCGGACGGGGCGGCCTCGTAACCCGTTCCGGCGCACCCGGATGTAATAAGCGCCAGCGCGACCAGCAAAAGAAGTCTTTCCTGTAATATCATGGCTTCTCCTTTAATAACCTGAAACCGACTGCAAAAACTTCACCGGGGGTATTTTATTAAAACCTGAGAGTTATGGCAAATATCAGCGGAGACGGTACCCGGAGAGTTTTTTCCTGAAAGTTTCGGCTGCTTTCCCGGAGGCCTTCAGCATCTCCCCTGCGCGGCTGAACTCAAGGCTTCCAACGTTCGGAATTACAGGTTTTATATATATATCGGGCTTTGAGGCCCTGAGTCTGCTTTCTATGAGTGTTATCTCAAGTATCTGGAAGGAGGAGTTTATAGACTCAAATATATTTGGCATCTCAGCTCCCCCCTCCTCCGGGACCTTCGTTCCCGTAACGTCAATAGCGGCCCTGATATCGCACCACGAAGGGAGTATATCGTACGGGAGAGGGTCCACCGCCCCGCCGTCAATGAGCACCCTTCCTTCCAAAAGGACCGGCTCAAAGATCCCCGGCACTGATATACTGGCCCTTACCGCATCGGAGACGGGGCCCTTATCCAGTATCACGGGCTGCCCGCGCCAGAAATCCGCCGCAACCACCTTAAGGGGGATATCAAGATCTCTGAAACTCTTTTCTCCGGTAAGCTCCCTTAGCCAGGAGTGGATCCTGTTTCCCTTTATGAGCCCCGACCTGCGCCCCAGGGCAAGGTCAACCATCCCCACCCTGTCAAGGAACCTCATACTTCCAAGCTCCCCCTCTATCTCCTTCCCGCTCATCCCGGAGGCGTAGAGGGCCCCGATACTTGTACCTGAGATCGCAGCCGGTTTTATCTCAAGCTCGTCAAGGACCTTGAGGAAGGATATATGGGCTATCCCCCGGACCCCCCCTCCTCCGAGTGCCAGTCCGAGCTTATCTTTTCTCTTCTTTCTCCGGAAGAACATCTACCCGCTCCCTCCCTCCCTGCCGGGGCCCCTGAAGTAGACCCTCCTGAGCTCCAGACCTTTGGCGGGAGCCCTGTACGGGCAGGGACCGGCGGAGTTCAGCATCTCTGAAAGGTCCCGGCAGCTCTTTCTCCCCGTCCCCACCGCCGCGATGAACCCCGTCAGGCGCCGGACCATATATGTCCGGAAGAAGGGGGCCCTTATCCTGAACTCGTGCATATCCCCGTCGGAAGTAAAGGTGGAGCTTATTATCCGTATAACAGTATCCTTCTCCGGGGGAGAGGATGAGAAGGCCCGGAAATCGTGCGCCCCTTTAAGAATCCGGGCCGCCCGGGCTGCCCGGGCGGCACTCATCCTCCCGGGAGTGTGCCAGATAAATCTCCGGAGCGTATAAGGGGGACGATCTCCGGTGAATATCCTGTAGG
>SLGR01000084.1 GCA_007136585.1 Candidatus Sumerlaeota bacterium
GTCTGGTGAGGCGCGCGGCGGAAATCTTCAGTTCCCGCCGGCGGCGCACTGTGGAAGAGGCTGCGGAGGATGAAGCTGCGGAAGAGTCAGAGACGGAGCTCCGCCGTCTTGAGCCGGAGGAAGAGGATATAGCCGGGCAGGTCCGGGAGGTTATAGAGAGCACTGTCAATCCCTACTGGCTTGATATGAAACAGCGGATTGAGAGCGTGCGGAGTTACGTTGATGAGACAGCTCCGGGTATAATTGATGAGCTTATGGATCCTTTTGATACGCATACCGGGTGGCTTGATCTTGAACTTGTTGACGAGAGCGGAACCGGATACCAGGCTTCTGTATTTGGAGCAAGGGTTTTAAATAATAATGTTCTGGGACCGGGAAAGGGCGGACTCAGGTACAGCAAGGCCTCAGGTCTTATGAAAAACAGGGTTTTCAGAGAGACTCTTGAGAGGCTTTCGGACCTGGGGGCCGACGAAGCGGCAGTAAGACATTTTGTTGAGAAATGGGTGACTGAAGAAGCAAACGCGCTTGCGCTCGGAATGACTATTAAGAATGCGGCGAGCGGCCTGGAACTTGGCGGAGGCAAGGGGGACGTATTTATAGGAAGCATAGAGCAGGATGATGAAGGAAGATGGACTCTCCGGGATTATGAGAACTGGGGTTCCGAACTTAATAAAGCCAGGATAGCCCGCACTCACAGCAGTGATCTTGCCGAAAACAGGAAGGTGGGGATTAATACCGATATACCTGCCCCGGATGTAAATACCAATAAAAAAATCCTTGCAGTATATGAGGACGAATATCTCCGGTTTCTTACGGAAAACACGGATGAGATCCGCCATGCGGATCCGGAGCTGCACTCAATTTTAAATAATATTCTTAATAATATTGACAGTTACGCTCAGACCGATACTCCGTTTCTGGAGGCGGCTGTGGAATACTCAAGATCGGGAGAGGGACACCCTGTCCCCTGGCTGGGGGTCTATACGGGTAAACCCGTGGAACTCGGCGGCTCCCTGGGAAGAACGGAGGCCACCGGTTACGGGGGCGTTGATGTGATGAAATCGGTCTTTGCCGCGCAGGAAGACTCACTGGAAGGCAAAAGTATAGCCGTTCAGGGTTTTGGAAACGTAGGAACCTACGCCTCGCTCAGGCTGGTCCGCGAAGGCGCTGTGGTTCAGTATATCAACGACCACTCGCTCGTTCTTTATAAAGAGGCCGGTTTTTCAGAGCAGGAAATTCAGGACATGATGGACTGGATCGCGGAAAGTGACGAAAATACGGCCAGGGGTCTGGCCGGATATCTCCAGGAGTATTCCGGAGAAATGGATTCCAGTATCCGGGTTCTGGGAGAATACGATGTCTCGGACTGGCACATTGGACTTGATGAGAGGACCGGTATAATCTTAGGAGCCGAAGTGGATATACTTATCCTTGCCGCGCTTCAGGACCAGGTGAGAGAGGATAACGCCGATATTGTAAAAGCCGGTTATCTCTTTGAGCTTGCCAATGGCCCGGTTACGGTAGGAGGAGAGGATAGACTCTACGAAAGAGGAGTCCAGGTAGTACATGACTCTCTTGTAAACTCCGGCGGGGTGATAGTATCAAGTTTTGAGACTGAACAGGCGGTCACGGGAGAGTGGCTTTCATCTGAAGAGGTAGGTGAGAAAAGGCGGAAAACTCTTGAGAGGGCTGCCCGCAGGGTCGCCGAGACAAAGATGGAACTGGGTATTGACCGGTACAGGACCGCCGGGGATGTAATAGCTTTACTTAGAATATATGAGACCGGTCAGATTCCGGAATCCTTCCGTGAAGCCGCCCGGCTGGAATCAGAGTTCCGGTTTGAGGAGGCCAGAGAGGCTTTCCGTCAGGTTGCGCGGGAGCATCCCGGTACGGATCTGGAGGAGAAAATCCGCGAGCGTCTGGACAACCTTGAACTTCTCATAGCAGAGAAACAGAGTTACCAGAGGATTCATGATAACGCAAAAAGACTTCTTTTTGAGGCAGGGATAAAGGTAAGCCCGGAGATAGCCGAAAGGTTCTCCGAACTTATTGAGGCGGGGATGGTTGTATATGATGAGACAGAAGAGCGCCTGCATATAATGTATGACCCCGATTCCGGTATGGATTTTGTCCAGGATGCCGTGGATATGGCGGTTGAGGCTGCCGGAAACTGGAGACTTCTTCCCGGTCACGGCACTTACGCCACCGGCGGGTCACCTGTTTTTATAGATGAAGCCGGCGAGCGCCGGGAGACCACTGAGGAAGATTTAATAAGAGCGCTTGAAACGGCAAGGGAATATGCGGATTTAATCTCAGTAGTAACGAGTCCGGTAAAGGTAAAAGTTCAGAAGGGGCAGGAACAGTCGGATGTGGTATACCGCTCCGCCCAGCTTATGGACGAGATACTTCCTGAAGGTATGATTAAACAGATAGATGCTTCAAAGTGGAGCGACGAACAGGTGCAGGAATTTGTCAGGGAAGACTGGGTTCACTGGTTTGACCCGATAATGAATATGGGTGAACTTGACCCCTACCTCAAGGCAATGGTCAGGAGCGCCGAGGCCGGGGCCAATATAGGGCTTGCCAGTATGCCTATGTCCGGAGAGAACGCTCCCGCTACCCCCGAAGGGCTTCTTACTGTTGCCCACGCCGAGATACTTTTCCAGATACTTCTTGCCCAGACAGTTAACCCCGGAGTAGTAACCATACACGGCGGGTTTCCCTGCCCGACGGAACTTACCGGTCCTCAGACTTTTTCTATGAGACACGGTTCCGACGCGCATAACCTTGCAAACCTCTCTCTTTCCCGGCTTAATATGTGGGTTACGGGTCTTCCTACTCACCAGTCCGCCGCTTCAAATTACCGCGAGACGGCGGATGAAGAATCGTATGAGTACGGTCGCAGGGGAAGAGAGCTTATGAGACACAAGGGGTTTCATATGATCCGCCACGGTTTCGGGTTTGTGGACAACCTTATGGCTTTTAATCACGAAAAATTTGAGAGGGAACTTGCGGAGGAAAGGGAGATCCTTGCCTCGGAAGAACCCGACCCGCTGAGCCCGGTCTCTCCTATAATTATCCCGGAGGATCCTGAGGCCGTTGAAGTAATAAGCCGCGTTAAAAGCGGCAGGTACCCTGATGTAAAACATACAACCGACAACCTGACGGCTTTAGGGGATTGGGTAAAGGAAAACTTTGACGAGCAGCCTGAAACCCCCGCTTACGGGGAGAATGTCAGTGAGCTTCTAAAGAGAGCGGTTGAGATACTCAAGGAGACACACCCCGCCTCAAGGCTCTTCATTGAGTTAAACGAATCTCTTTACAGTCTTACGCGCAACGCCCTTGCCCTTCTTCTCAGGGGGACGGCGGATGAGAGTATAATGCAGCCCGGATCCGAACTGGATTATATGAGACCCGGCATAGCGGCTCTTGAGGACGAGAGCGGAATTTCCGCGCGGGTCAGCATACAGGAAGACAGCCTGGTCTTTGCAGATGAGGATATGTACGGGCTGGCTACAATAGAGGTTGACCGCGGTACAGGGGAGCATGTGCTTGTAGTGCACAGACTTGTATTTGAGACTCTCCGTGACCGGGGACCCCCGGCGGGGTTTGATACTTCGGAGGATTTTCTCCGCGCCCTTGCCCGCCACGAAATAAACGAGTTTAATGCTTTAAATAACCCGGAATCATCCCAGTACCACGCCCTCACGGCATTTATATCCATGGTCGATAAACTCCCCAGGACCAGCCTTGCTTACCATAAGTATCTTGAGTTTGAGAATGAACACGGCAGAGCCCTGGAAGAGAAGAATCTTTTTGAGTTTAAGAGAGATATAAAGACACATCTTACCAGAAGTTCGTATAGGGAGATGGTTGATATTCTCCGCGACACCTTCCCGGATGCGGTCATCCCGCCTGCTTTCTCAACGCTTAGGAAGGATACCGCCGTTGATGAGGCCACTATGGACCCCGCGCTTGATCTTATGAGAGGAGCCGGTTACTACGCCGAGGTTCCGCAGGGGTTTGACCGTGATACCGGGTATGTAGTGGTTCCCACGCTGGTTTCGAGGGACTCGCTTCCTGCGGGGCTCAGGGAAGAGATAAACTCCGCCGCCGGTGATGAGAAGAAGGTAACCGAGGCGGTTATAAGGCATCTGGAGGGTGAGTTCCGGGGGCGTGACCTGGTAACTGTAATAGATAGCCAGGAGCGTTCCAGTCTGATAGACCCCGCGGATATGGGGCTGATAGCCCTTGACCTGTCTTCGGCTGTTGCTGTGGAGACGGGAAGCGGCGATATCCTTGTTCATACCCACTACTGGGTCCAGGACGGGTTTGAAAATCTTGAGTACCTGAACTCGCTCCTTGAGAGCGAGATCCCGGCGGTTTTTCTTCCGGAGGTTGACTGGAGCGGGTTTGCCGCGAGCGATACCGCCACGGCGCTGGAGGCGCTGGGGCGTTATGCTCATCATCTTTTTGATGAGTTTCAGCGCGGCGAGACCGGCAGGGTAGAGGATTTACGGAATATTATTTCTCTTATAGATCCGGCAGAGCTGATAGATTCGGAAGGGATAAAGCTTGACACCGATCTTGGGCTTTTCATATCGGAGAAGGATATGGATGCCTCTACCGCGGGTTTCGGGGAGAACCTGGAGAGCTTTTTCGGGAGCCTGAACACAGTGCAGCAGATATCCCTGCTCTTATACATTCTTGCGGTGCCTGAGCACGACGGCTCCGCCGGCAGGGCGCTTGAGTACGAGCGTCTGCAGGATGAGATAGCGGGATTTTACCACGGGGTAAGCAGCCGTCTTGACACCCTGGCGCGTGAAGAGTTCGGGGATGTCTCCGTATTTGAGCCGCTCCGCCTTGAGCTTGGACGGTATGCGGGGCGTTTAAATACCGCTGTGCGTTCTTCTGAGGCGCTGGAGCTAAACGGCGCCGATATAAATGAGATAATAAACCGCCTGGAAAGTGAAGGGGTGGAGCTGGATGCCTCAGAGAGGGCCCGTTTAGAGGGACTTTACCGTGAGTACGGGCAGGAGAGCTGGGCTTACGATATACTTCAGCTTTCGGAGATACTTAGCCGTGATAATTTCATAAAGGGATTCCGTAATCTTAAGGTATCGGACCCTGTTGATGTTCTTCCTTCAGAGAAACCGCTGGAGGCCTTTGACGGGACGGGGCGTATAGGAACGCTGGGTCTTGCCCTGCGTATGGCCTCTGATATAAACAGCGGCGAGGAAGGGTATTACGGTCGTTATATGGTAAGGACCCGCCGGGTAGCGGGAGAGACGGAGTCCGGGAGACTTCAGTCAGCCGAGGAGCTGGCGCGTAAGATGTTCTCGGATGAGGTGATAAGGACCTCCCGTCTTGACCTGGATACGGAGACCGGTCGCGAGACAATAGCCGAGCTTATAGATTCGGGGCGGCTGGAGTTTACCGCCGGGCAGAGCGTTCTTAAGGCGCAGCAGGATTACCGTGTTGAGGAACAACTTGAGAGCGTCTATCCCGTGAGTATCCTGCTTGACGGCCGGGAGACGGGTGTTATATACGTTACGGCGGTCTCGGAGTTTTCGGATGGTCTGATAGAGGCCGGGGTTGAACAGGATAATATTCCGCGCCCGTTTCTTGTATCCGACGGCGGGGAACTTTACTATTTCGGGAAACTTACCGACGCCACCCCCGGCGGGGTGGAGATAGGCGACGGGACTATAGAGACCTCCGGCACAAAGCTCAGCGGTCCGACCGTATGGGAGCTTGCGGGGGTGGAAGCCCTGGATTCGGGTTCCGATAAACTTGACGCCGCCAGCGAGCTTGAGCGTCTTAGGGAGTTCCTGAGGCAGGTGGAGGAGATCCGCCTTCCCGAAGAGGGAGCGTATTTTGAGTACCTGAAAGCTCAGATATCAAAGAAACTTCTGCTTCCTTTGAGCGGGGGAATACATTTTCTCGGCAGGTGGATGCTTCACAAGCTTCCTTTTGTTAAGGAAAGGGGAGCCAGCTACCTTACACCGACCTCCTGCAGCACCAACGGCGCCTCCTATATATCACTTATGCTTTCTTCTATGTTCGGTTTCGGCGTGGATCGTATGTCGCTTCTGGGTACAACATTTCATATGTATACGGGCGGAGACGCGAAGCACGCCTACGGACACCTTTTCCCGAAATCCACGGGAGCGGCCAAGGGTGTAAAACAGCACCTTGACATAAACGCGCTTTTTACGGCTCTCAGGACGCCGACCGGCCTTAAGGAAGGCGAGGCGGATATAGTAGGGGGTTCTGTATTTGATTTTATGGTGCAGCTGCCCTACGGTGTTTCGGAGGAGACTTTCCGCAGCTATATTACAAGGATAGGGATGGAGTTTCCGGATGTACTGCAGGTATTCGGACCTGAGACTCATACAGACGGGCGCCATATGTGGAAGGATACCATAAGCGGGCAGCGTACGGGATCGATAATCTACACGGATTTCATAAGCCAGGTGTCCCCTGATACGTTCAGGATGCTTGTGGGGTACGATAACGAGATGAGCTACTCGTTCAAAATGAACGAGCTTGCCGAGTCCAGGTACCTGAGCATAAAACGCCAGGAAGACAGGAGAAGAAGACAGGAAGTATATGAGAGCGCAGAAGATTCTCTTCTGGCGCCGAGCCCGCGTTTTATTACCGCTTACGAACCGCTTACCGAGGTTCCGGATAATATCGCATCCAGGACAAGCAGTCTCGCCTCGGCGGCGCTTTCCCATCTCGGGCTCATAGGAAAGGCCCATCAACTCGGTCTTGACAGGTCTCTTCCAGAAGAGAAAGAGCAGATAGGTCAGATAAAGGACGAGGCTGACGGGGCGGCAAAGAGAATATTTGAGAATATAGTAAAGCAGGATGTTATCCTTATGGTCCGGGCCAGCGAAGGGTTCGGCCGGGACGAGGTGGCGGAGAGCCTTAAGGCAAACGATGTCATAGTTCCCGACGCGCTACTGAACGAGGTGGGCTCCGTAAGGGAAGCTATTGAGAATAATCAGCTTACATATACCTCATCCTCCGGTAAAGAGTACCGGATAGAAAACGCAATCATTGATGTTATAGAAGGTACGAACCAGTTCGTAACCGGGCTTGAGGGCAGGAGCCTTGATGAACTTTCCCCGTATGAGTCCGGGGCGACAAGCGTTATAGTTACCGGTCCCGGGGTAGGGGCCCTTGGCAACTGCCCGGATGTATACGTTGACAGCATTAATACCGTTGTTCCCGCCTCCGCCAGGCAGGAGTTCATAGATAATCCCCTTGACCCGGAAGTAATAGCCGCGGATCCCGCAAAAATAGGCGATATGCTTGCGCGTATAGCTTCCGCAAATGAAAAAACAATAGATGATCTTGAGGTTGTCATAATGGACCGGACCAGGGAGACCGGTCGCCTTGATGCGTTGGAGGAACTTCAGGAAAAGCATCCGGGGCTGGTTATAACCAGGATAAAAGACGGGACTGTTCCGCATGCCCTTGAAGCCAACTTCGGAAGAAGAGAAGGAAAGCACAAGGTTGTAATGACCGTGGGCGGAGCGCCGGAAGGGTTTATGAACCTGGCCGTTGCCGGACTCTTCCGGGAAAAGGGGTCGCTTGCCAGCGCGCGTATATACTCAAAGAACGTAAACGAGGCTTTTTATGGAGGAGAAGCGAAGGACCTTGAGAGACGATACGCTTTTGATTCCTCGGAAGCAAGTGATATAGGGGCCCGTGAGGATGCCGAAGATGTGCTTCGCGGCAGGAAACTCTTTACCCAGGAGGACGTGGACGGAGAGGTAGAGGGGAGTTTTGCATTTATAACCGGTAACGGCGTATTTAACGTAGAGGGGGTGAGGGAACTTGAGGACGGGAGCCGGAGCGTTAATATACTGCGTATAGGAAGGGTGCACGGTAAACCCTCCGCCTGGATTGAAACCCGTATCATTGAGTCCGGTGAGCTTAAGGCGCTGGAAGCGGTTAAATCCGCTGATAAGGAAAGGGCTCCCCCGCTGGTTCTCCGCATTGGTAGATTACTGAGTAGGTACCTGGAAAATTTACTGAGACCTTATGAGTATTTCAGCCGCGCGGCGCGCCGCCTGAACCTGAGGGAGAACCTCGAAACAGCCATAGGATACCTTTCTTTCTCCCTTTACAGCGATTACAACCTGACCCCCCGTCCGAGCGTAAAATCCGATCGTCCGGTATATGTTTTCGGGAGCGAGCGCTCCGACGGTGACGCTTCAATGAAGGAGCTTCTCGGAGGGAAGGGTGCCAACCTGGCAGAGATGTCAAAGCTGGGTCTTCCGGTTCCTCCGGGTTTTACGATAACAACGGATATAAGCCGTCACTACAGCCGTCACGGGGAGGTCCCCGAAGGTCTTGACGCCGAGATGCGCCGGGCCCTGGAGCTTGTGGAGCGCGAGACCGGCAAGGAGTTCGGGAGTTCCGAGAACCCGCTTTTACTGGCGGTAAGAAGCGGAGCTGCGATCTCAATGCCGGGGATGATGGATACCGTTTTAAACCTGGGCCTTAATGACGCCTCGGTGGAAGGTCTGGTTAAGCAGGGCGGTACGGAGCGGTTTGCCTATGACAGCTACAGGCGGTTCATCCAGATGTTCGGAGAGGTGGTGCTGGAAATAGATGCCGAGAAGTTTGAGGAGAGGATAACAGAGCTCAAGGAGGAGAGAGGGTACGAGCTTGATAACGAGCTTGGAGTTGATGACCTCAAGGTCCTTGTTGAAGTTTTCAAGGCGATAATAGAATCCGCGGGGAAGGTCCTTCCCGAGGATCCCTTTGAACAGCTTAAGGCAGCGCGTGACGCGGTATTTAAATCCTGGAATAACCCGCGTGCCGCGACTTACAGGCGTATAAACAATATACCCGATGATCTGGGAACAGCCGTGACGGTTCAGTCAATGGTATTCGGAAATATGGGTGACGATTCGGGTTCCGGTGTAGGTTTTACA
>SLGR01000142.1 GCA_007136585.1 Candidatus Sumerlaeota bacterium
CATCCCCTGCCTGCCGCCTACAAGGTTCCCTATGAGCATCAGCACCCCCATAAGGCCCAGCATCAGAATGAACGTCTTTAATTTATTTAACATAATAATATCTCCTTTTATTACTGCTTCCGGTTAATAGTTAACTTTTTAAAAAGGTTATGTCAACCGGCGTGTAAGTGCAAAATGATAATTTCCTATTTGAGCAAAATAGAAATTTCCGGTTTTGTCTCTTTTGCTACACTTGTAGCTAAAGGAGGCTGGAAGCATGACAAAGGAGATTATCAAAATGAGCCGGCAAGAGCTCAAGAGGCTAAAATTGATTCATTCGGTACTTGATAAAAGAATAACTCAAAAAGAAGCAGCAGAAACTCTTTCTCTTACTGAAAGACAAATACGGAATATCATCTATGCGGTAAGAGACTATGGAGACACTGCGATTATCCATGGAAACAGAGGCCGGGCCTCTAACCGAAAGTATTCTGATAAGTTCAGAGATAGAGTAATAAGTATTGTCAGAGATAAATATTATGATTTCGGCCCTACTCTTGCTTCCGAGAAACTCGAAAAGTTAAATCAGGTTAAAATCTCAAGAGAAACGCTCAGAAACTGGATGATCCAAGAAGCGATATGGATTCCAAGGTCCAAGCGCAAAACCGATGATGATCACTCCTGGAGGCAACGTAAAGACTGTTTCGGAGAGATGGTTCAGACAGACGGTTCTATCGGTAATTGGTTTGAAAAAAGAGGACCCAGGGCTGTAATGATGGCTTACATAGATGACGCGACCGGAATGCCGTTTGCGAGATTTTATCCGGCAGAAGACTCGAGGGCTGCTATGGACAGCTTCAGGAAATACATAGAAATTTACGGGGTTCCTAAAAGTCTCTACTTTGACCGGAACAGTATTTACAAGACAACGAGGCAGCCGAACCTGGACGAGGAACTCAAAGGAAAGTCCTCTGAGACTCAGTTTGAAAAGGTGCTGAACATACTTGAGGTTGATCCAATATTCGCATACTCACCCCAGGCTAAAGGACGGATAGAACGCCTCTTTGGTACGTTTAAAGACAGATTAGTAAAAGAGATGAGACTGGCCGGAGTATGCGGTATTGATGAAGGGAACAAATTTCTAAAAACTTATCTGCCGGAATATGCACAGCGATTTGGAGTACAAGCTAAAAACCCTGAAAATCTGCATAGAGAGATCCCTGCGGATATGGATTTAGACTGGGTCTTCGCGTTCAGAGAAAAGAGAGTTGTAACAAAGGACTTTACTATCCGCTGGAGGAACCGTTTTTTTCTGCTTGGTAAACAGTCAATTGCTATCAAAAAACAAAGGGTGACTGTACTTGAAAACCTGAATAGTGATATCAGAATTTGGTTTAGCGGACGCTATCTTGATTTCAATGAAATTACGGAAGATGTTTTACTGACGAAAAGAAAGGAAAGAAAAGAAGAGAACCTGCTTGAAAATATCGGACCAAAAAAGAAATGGAAACCCGCTAGCGATCATCCATGGCGAAAGCAGAACAGGGCTCTTTTTAGAGAGTTGAGCAGATGAAAAGAGGACATTTCTATTTTGCAGAAAACCGGAAATTTCTATTTTGCGTTGACACCGGCGTATAGGGCGCAGTTGAAAATTTTGCAGCGCAATCAATAATAAGTTAAAATTACTTAGATTAAGCATAAGTGCCCTTAAACGCACGGAAAGGCTCTCTGCTTCTAAGATGCGAAAGGGTCGGATTACGGGATAAACTTATCCGGAAGGCATAGAAATGAAAAAAAAAGATATTCCTTTGGGTACCCGGGATAAGGACCGGGACGGGATGTTAAAAGCGGTTCTTGAAAGCATCAAGGATTTTATTTTCCTCCTGGACAGCGATATGGTCTTCCGGGAGTACTTTCAGCCCGCCTCTGAAAATCTTCTGAAAGATCCCCGTGATTTTATAGGAAAGCATATAGAGGATATAGGGTTCCCAGAGCCTGCTCTAAGCGGGATAAAGAAATCCGTTGAAGAGACTATTGAAACCGGAGAGGATTCCCGGGCAGAGTATTGCCTTGACCTTCCGAACGGGCGGCGCTGGTATGATCTCAGGGCCTCAGTATTCAAAAATTCTTCCGGAGAGAAGGCCGGCGCGGTCTGCGTAGTAAGAGATATTACAGATACACACCGGCTTAAGAGCCGGCTTGAAAGAAACAGGAACCAGCTTTCAGCCACGCTTCTCTCTATAGGTGACGGCGTTATTACTGCAGATCACGAGGGGAGGGTATCAGTCTTAAACGCGGTCGCAGAAAAGCTTACCGGCTGGACTCAGACGGAGGCCGAAGGGAAACGGGTTGAGGAAGTCTTTAATATTATAAAATCTGAAACCGGTGAAAAATCTGAGAACCCGGTGGGAAAAGCTTTAAGAGAATGTGTTACAGTCGGGCTTGAAAACGATACTGTTCTTATCTCTCTAGACGGAAGTAAGCATTACATAGAAGACAGCTGCGCGCCTATCAGGACTAAAGAAGGAGAAATTCTGGGAGCTGTGCTTGTATTCAGGGATGTCTCTGAAGAGTACCGAAGAAAAGAGCAGGAGAAATTTGAGTTGAGGTTTCAGGAGACTGTCTCCAGGACCTCTGACAGGTTTCTGACAATATCCGAAGAGGATTTTGACCGCGCGGTTGAAGACGCTCTTTCGGATTTCGGATCTCTTTTCGGGGTTGACCGGGGGTACGTATTCCGTTTTTATGAAGACGGGAAGTTTATGGATAACACGCACGAATGGTGCGCGGAGGGTATAGAGCCCCAGAAGGACAGGATCAGCGGGATGCCTACGGATAATCTGCCCTGGTATAAAGAAAAAATAATGGAACTTAAGCCTGTTCATATTCCAAATGTAAAAAAACTTCCCGATGAAGCGGAGGCGGAAAAAAAGGAGTTTCTTGCCCAGGGGATCCAGTCGCTTATATGCCTGCCTATGCGTTCTTCTATAGGAATCATTAAAGGGTTTATGGGGTTTGACTCTGTAAAACAGCCTTACGGGTGGTCAGAAAAACAGTTGCGGATGCTTATGGTTATCGCTGAGATAATCTCAGGGGCTTTTAACCGGCGCGAAACCCTATTATCGCTTAAGGAGAGCCGGGCCAGGTATAAATCCCTTGTTATTAATATCCCCGGGGCCGCTTACCGCTGCCTTCCGGATAAAAAATGGAGTATGATTTACATAGGGGATGAAATAGAGAGTTTAAGCGGGTATCCCGCTGAAGATTTTATTAATAACCGTAAACGAAGTTATGCTAGCATTATTCACCGGGATGACGCCGTTAATGTGGATAAGGCTATTAATAGAGCCGTTTCGGAAAATAAGCCTTGGGAGCTTGAGTACAGGATTCTAAGCAGTGCCGGGGAGACCCGATGGGTATATGAAAAAGGAAGAGGGGTCCGGGAGGGCGGTGAAACAGTATTCCTTGACGGGTTCATATATGATATAACAGACCGAAAACATGCCGAGGAGAGGGTAAAACAGCTTGTAAGTGAGCAGGAGCTTCTCCTTGCCAATATAGATGTTATGGTATGGTACCTGATGGACCACGAGACTTACGGGGCGGTAAACAGGGCTTATGCCGGTTTCCTTGGGATGGATAAAGAAGATATCGAGCATAGAAATATCCGGGATGTCCTTTCGAAAGAAAAGGCCGATATGTGTCTTGAAGGAAATATGAAAGTTTTTGAGACCGGGGAAAAAGATTTCTCGGAGTTCAGGGTTAAGGACACCGAAGAAGAGGAACGGGTTATATCGGTTACCAAGATCCCTAAATTAGACAGGGAGGGAAAGGTTGAATACGTGGTATGTTCGGGTATAGACGTAACCCATCAGCGCAGGGCCCAGGAGGAGATGGAGAGGGCGATGAAGGCCCGTGAGGGGTTCATATCAATGGTCTCCCACGAGCTCCGGACCCCTCTTACAGTTATTATAGAAGGAGTCAATATAGTGGCCGACGGCTCCTGCGGTGAGGTCAACCCGGAGCAGGAGAAGTTTTTAAACCTTGCCCGTAAGAACGTGGACCGGCTCGGGCGTCTGATAAACGATATACTTGATATCCAGAAAATGGAAGAAGGTATGATGAAGTATGAAATTAGGGAAAACAGTATAATTGAGACACTGCTCTCCGCGGCTGAAGCCTCGCGCCCTGTCGCGGAGAAAAAGGGTTTGGCTCTTGAAACTGATATTGAAAAGGGGCTGCCTGAGGTTAGTTTTGACAGGGATAAGATATCCCAGGTTCTGAATAACCTGCTCAATAACGCCCTTAAGTTTACTGAAAAAGGTAGTATAACTCTTGCTGCGGCATTGGAGGATGATAATATAAAGGTCTCGGTTTCCGATACGGGGCCGGGGATAAGCCCTGAAGATATGCCGAGGCTTTTCGGAAAGTTTGAACAGTTTAAGATAAATAAGCAGCGAACCACTGGAGGAACGGGTCTCGGGCTTGCCATATGCCGGGAGATAATCTCCAGGCACGGGGGGCGGATATGGGCCGAGTCTGAACCGGGAACCGGGACCGTGTTTTATTTTACGTTTCCGGTGAAACAGGAAGGGGACCTAAATGAGTAAAAAGATACTTATAATTGATGACGAGCCGGATCTTATCGCTGTAGCGGTGGCAAGGCTCATGAAGGCGGGGTATGATGTCATTGAGTCCTGCGACGGGGAGTCCGGGCTTGAAAAGATGCGGCAGGAGAAACCTGACCTCGTGGTGCTGGATCTGATGATGCCCGGGGTTGACGGCAGAGAAGTATGCCGCAGGAAACTTGAGGACCCCCTGATAAAAGATATACCGGTTATAATTTTTACAGCAAGCGTACACGGGATAGAGGATAAGGTGCAAGAGCTGGGGGCTGCGGATTATGAGCTGAAGCCTTTTGACTCAAGGTCGCTTGTTGAGAAAATAAAAAAACTTACAGGATCCTGAAAAAAATACTTTGAATAAATGAAAAAAATTCTTATTGTTGAAGATGAGCCTGATGTTCTAAGTGTTCTGGCGGCAAGGCTGGAGGGAGCCGGGTTTGAGATTCTTGCCGCGGAAGACTCCTACAGGGGTATGGAGAAAATCCGTAAGGAGCTGCCGGACCTCATTATTCTGGATTTAATGCTTCCTGCCGGCGGTGGGGTTAACCTTTTAAGAAAGATAAGAGTGTTGGAAAAGACCAGGGATCTCCCTGTAATTATACTTACGGGTCTCCGGGATCAGAAGATAAAAAATGAGATAACGGATATAGGGGTACAGGGGTATTTCTTGAAGCCTTATGAGCCCGAAGAGCTGATAGGCAGTATACGGGCGCTATTATTACAGGTGGAATAAAATGACAAAACTTACAAGCGCGCTGATTGAGAGAGGACTTGTTACGCCCGAGCAGATGGAAGACGCCCGGTATAAGCAGATAGGGGCAAAGAAACCCCTCCACGAGGTATTGCTGGATATGGGTTTTCTCAGCGAGGAAGCTCTCTTTAAGGCTGCTTCGGAGGTTTTCGGGGTTCCTGTTTCTTCTTTGGAAAGCGAACGGATAGATCCCGCGGCAGTGGAGGCCCTTCCCTATGAATACTCCAGGAAGTACGGGGTTTTCCCCCTGAGGAAAGAAAACTCAAGCCTGGTTGTAGCTACCGGGGACCCGCAGAATATTATAGCCCTGGATGATTTAAGGAGCATTACAGGTTTGAGTATAAAACCTGTATTGGCCCTCCAGAGCGATATTTCGAAGTATACTGAGAAGTACTACCAGGCGGATGAATCCATTTACAGTCTTGTGAAAAATATTGTTGAAGATAAGGATAAGGTTGAGGTAAAAAAAGAATCTCCGGTTAAACCCGCCCATGATCCCGGAGATTTCAGAATAGACAGTTCCCCGGTCGTCCGCATAGTCAACCTTATACTTAGCGAAGCCGTAAAATCACGGGCCAGCGATATACATATAGAGCCGTTTGAGAAATTCACCGAGGTAAGGTACAGGGTGGACGGGTTTCTGAAAAGAATAATGAAGCTTCCAAATAATATGTCGCGGGCCATAATAGCCCGGGTGAAGATACTCGCGGAGCTTGATATAGCGGAGAAACGCAAGCCGCAGGACGGAAGGATAAAAATTTCAATGGGGGGAAATAAAATAGATCTGAGGGTCTCAAGCGTCCCTGTTTTTTACGGTGAAAAAATAGTCATAAGGGTTCTGGATCCCAGCCAGGCAAGGGTGAATATCAAGGACCTGGGGCTTATGCAAGAGGAGTTTGATTTACTGAAGGCGGCAGTGAGAAGAACACAGGGGATGATTCTGTTGACCGGCCCCACGGGCTCGGGTAAGACATCAACCATATACGCCGCCCTGGCCGATGCGAATAGCGAAACGGTAAACATAATAACCGTTGAGGACCCGGTGGAGTACCAGATTGAAGGCATAAACCAGATACAGGTAAACCCGTCCAAAAACCTTAATTTCTCAAACGGGCTTAAAAGCATCTTAAGACAGGATCCCGATATAATTTTCGTGGGTGAGATAAGGGATTACGAGACAGCTGAGATGGCTTTCAGGTCCTCCCTTACCGGGCACCTGGTTTTTTCAACGCTTCACACCAACAGCGCTTCAGCCACGGTTACGCGCCTTAAAGATATAGGGATAGAGCCCTTCCTTATAAGCTCATCATTGATACTGGTCGTGGCGCAGAGACTGGTCAGAGTTATCTGTCCCCACTGCATAGAAATGTATGAACCTGAAAGAAGAATTTTAGAGAAGTACAGGCTCTATTTAAAGAAGGCGGGGGTCAGAGAGTTTTACCGTGGAGCCGGGTGCGAAGAATGCGGGTATTCCGGTTTCCTTGGAAGGACGGCAATATTTGAAATGCTGGAGTTTAATGAAAAAATAAGGGAGCTTATCTCAAAAAACGCCACTGAAGCGGAGATACTTGCCGAGGCCGAAAAGAACAGTTTCAGGACCCTGGCCGAATCAGGGATAATGAAGGTCGCAAGCCGTATAACCACCATTGAGGAGGTGGACAGGACAACTGAGATGACAGGCCAGAAGGATAAGAGCACCCCCCCGGGGGATGAGAGGGAAACGCCCAGGATACTTATTGCCGACGACGAAGAGGGCATCCGAACTATTCTGGAGAAACGCCTTCTCTCTTCAGGGTATGAGGTGATGACCGCTCTTAACGGCCGGGAGGCGGTAGGGATGGCCTTCAAGGAAAAACCCGACCTTGTAATAATGGATATTATGATGCCTGAGATGGACGGAATCCAGGCTACTCGGAAGTTGCGGGAGAGTCTTGAAACGGCTTCGATCCCCGTTCTTATGCTTACGGCCAAGAAGGACAAACGCAGCGAACTGGAAGGGATAGACGCAGGCGCTGACGATTATATGACAAAACCCTTTGACAGGGATAAACTTCTGGCAAGGATAAAAATGCTTTTAAGGAGAGCGGGATAAAATGAGTCCGGATGAAAAGAATAAGTCAATTGACGAAAAGATAAGGAGTCTTGTTGAAGAGTACGGCGAGAAAGAACGCAGGGAAAAGGGTTTAAGAGAACGGGAAAAACTTAAATCCGGGAGGAAGCAGATAAATTCTATCTGGTTTCGCAGGGCGTTTATTTTAATCTCAGCGGCTTTTGTCTTATACCTTTATATTCTGGATCCTTTTTTTATCAACCCCCGGACCCCTGAGATTCTCTGGTTTTCCGGGTCCGCAGGTGAAGCGGATAATACTCTTCAGGAATGTATCGGAACTTTTTGGAGTATCAGGAGAGAGATTAACGTATACTATGCTGATAACAGGAGGTTCCCCGAAAACCTTGAAGATATTTTAGGCTCAGGCAGGCTTAAGGATTTTCCCCGGTGCCGTCAGAGCGGGCGAAGGTATGTTGTTGATAAAGAAGAAGGGCGCTCAATAGTTTCCTGTCCGGATCCGGATACTCACGGGGTAAAGAAGGTCTGGATGGATTTAAGGCAGGGCCCACCCCGTGTGGAAAGGCGTTAATCTGTAATATGAGAGAGAATAAAGGCTTTACGCTTCTGGAAATTCTGATAGCTATAGCTGTTATAGGCATAATTTCAGGGGGTTTTTACCTTAGAAGCGCGAGGCAGGCCCGTGAGCATACCGAAGAAAAAGCCTGCTTTCATAACCGCAGCGTTATAGCCCGGGCCGAATCCAGATATTACTTTGACCGCGAAACCCCCAGTTCAAATTTCCGGGACCTTTACGATTCCGGGTACATATCAGTAATACCCGAATGCCCTTCGGGCGGAGTTTACGCCTGGCTTCCCCCGGAAGAAACAGGCGGTGTTTTACAGTCTCAGGTTGTATGTTCGGTTCACGGTATTATAGAAGAAGAAAACGGAAACGGCGGTGAAGAAGCCCCCGAACTCCCGGATCATCCTGAGTGGGATCCGCAAACGGCTTATTCCGGGGGGAGTTATATTATTTTTGAATCAGGAGTGTACCGGGCCCGTTACTGGACCCGCGGGGATGAGCCGGGGAAACTTGCAAGCCCCTGGCAGGAGGTTACGGATCAGTGGCGCGATTTTAATATTTATCACGGTGGGGACATGGTTTTTTATGATGGTGTCGAATACAGGGCTAAATGGTGGAATCAGAATGCCCGGCCGGATATATCGTCTGCCTGGGAATTAGCGGATTAGAAATAGAGCGGGGTGATCGCCTATCTGGCGGCGGAGGAAAATAAGTTATGGTTACCGGGTTTAACATAAAAAAAAGCAGTAAAGGCTTTACTCTTCTGGAAATCCTGATAGCTATGGTCGTCATAGGCATAATTTCAGGGGGTTTCTACCTTAGAAGCGCGAGACAGGCCCGTCAGCAGGCTCAGGATAAAACCTGTTTTCATACCCGGGGGGTTATAGCCCGGGCGGGGTCCAGATATTATTTTGACCGCGAAACTCACCCTGCCCATTTCCGGGACCTTTACGATTCCGGGTACATATCAGTAATACCCGAATGCCCTTCGGGCGGAGTTTACGCCTGGCTCCTTCCGGAAGGGGGAGGAGGGTTTGAGAGTGTTCAGGTTGTATGCTCTGTTCACGGGTTCTCGGAAGAAGATCCCGAAGCCGCACCCGATGGAATAATTGAGTATGATTTCAATCATGGAAATGACGATGGCTGGACAAAAATAGGGAATAACTGGGAGGTAATAGACGGAAAATACTATGGCGGACCCGGGGGGGAGCACCGTTCTTTTTACGGCAATGATGACTGGGAAGATTATACCATAGAGGTTGATGCCGCGCTTCTGGCCGGGACTCCTTCAGGGGGTTACGGGTACGGGATATATTTCAGGGCCAGCGGGTATGAGGAAAGAGATACTCTTAACGCGTATGTCTTTCAGTATGATCCATTCTTTGGCGGCGGAGAGTTTATTTTCAGAAAAGTCGTCTCCGGTGGAGAAAGGGCGCCCACGGCCCGGGCTCCCGCCCCTGAGGGCTATAACTGGACGGGAGATGAGAAAAATATAAGAATAGAGGTCAGAGGAAATACATTTACGGCTTACATAAGCGATATAAACGGGGGAGGTGTGCCGGTTCTTACCGCAACTGACCCGGATTTCGGGGCCGGGGCGGTCGGTTTCAGAACCTGGAGCGACTCAAGGGCCTCTTTTGACAATCTTATTGTAAGGCTCAAGGAGTAAATTGATACTGAAAGGAAGGGAGTCAATATGTCAGGCGGAAAATCAATAAACGAGATTAATATAGGAGACAGGGAGAGCGTTACGGTAACCCTTAATGAAGATAATGTAAAGGCCTTTGCCGAGGCCACGGGGGATTACAACCCTATACATATGGACGAGGAACACGCTAAAGGCTCACAGTTCGGAAGAAGGGTTGTTCACGGGGTGCTCCTTACCGGGATAGTATCCGGTATACTTGGAACCAAACTCCCCGGCCTCGGGACCGTGGCCCGGGAGATGGACGCGAAGTTCAGCCGTCCGGCCTTTATAGGGGATACGGTTACGGCGACCGTGGAGCTTACGGAGAAAAAGGAAAGGTTTAATATCTGTATATTTAAGTATACGGTTGTAAACCAGGACGGAAAGACCGTGGTCCGGGGCCGTGCGGTAGTCCTGCCTAAGATCATACAGTAAGGATAAAATTTTAAGGGTATTGAAAAGGCGGAGCGTTATCTTTATCATTAGTTAGCGGGAAATATTATGAGTATAAAAATAATAAAAAAACCTGATATAGAGACGCCGCTTTTCCTGGCCGGATGGCCGGGGATGGGAAACGTGGGGGTCATAGCTGTAAACTACGCCAGGAAAGCCGTGGGGGCGGAGAAGTTCGCGGAGGTGGATATGACCAGGTATACCGTTCCGGATGCCGTTAATGTCAGGAACGGGCTGGCGGTGCTTCCCCCTCGCCCGACCTGCCGGCTCTACTACAGCCGCGACCCTGCCGCGGTCTTCTTTGAAGGGGAGGTTCAGCTTTCCGGGCGGGCCGCTTCGGAGGTTATCTCGGAGATACTGGATTTTGCCGGCACCCTGGGAGTAAAAAGGATGTTTACCGGGGCGGCATTTGCAAGCAACCTTTCAAGCAGAGAGCCTTCATTCGTTTACGGGGCCGCCAATGAAAGAAAGCTCAGGGGGCACCTGCGCAAACTTAACGTCCGGATGATGCCTGAAGGGCAGATATCCGGGATGAACGGGACTCTGATAGGTTTTGCCGGGCAGAGAAAGATAGAGGCGGCCTGCCTGCTTGCCACTATGCCGATCTACGCCGTAAGCATACCGAACCCTAAGGCCTCGCTCGCCCTGGTGGAGGTATTTGAGCAGCTGCTGGAGGCGGATATAGACAAGGAGAAGCTTCACAGTCAGGGCAGGGATATGGAAGAGAATATGGTTGTGATAGAAGAGAAGATTCGCGAGATATTTCCCATGGTCCTCTCGGAGCAGGAGAAAGAGTCGATAAATATGGAAGATGACAAGATACCCGCCTATATAATCGACAAGATAGAGAGGCTTTTCGCAGAGGCCCGGCGTGACAGGACCCTGGCCGAGCGCCTTAAGAAGGAGCTTGACCGCTGGAACCTTTACGAGCATTACGAAGACAGGTTCCTTGACCTGTTTAAGGAAGATTAACCCCACCTTTTTTGTTTTAGTTTCCGGGTAATCCGGTCGCTTGCATAAACCGGAGAAAATGAGTAATAATGTTTCAGGGTTTGTGAAAAATATCACAAAGTACAGGGAGGCAGGTTATCAGTAACGCAAATTTCATAGATGAAGGATATATCCACGGTCTCATAAAAGCGGGGGAGGAGCCCGGCTCCGCTAAGGTAAACCGTATTCTTGAGAAGGCCCTTGAGCTCAAGGGGCTTGAGACAGAAGAGGGCGCGGTTCTTTTAAACCTTACCCGCCCGGAGCAGCTCGGGAAGCTTTTTAACGCGGCGGGGAAGATAAAAGAGCAGATATACGGAAACCGGCTGGTCATATTCGCCCCGCTCTACGTATCCAACTACTGCTCCAATAACTGTCTTTACTGCGGGTTCAGGAAGGATAATCTCAATATCCGGAGAAGATGCCTCTCCCCGGACGAGGTGAGGGACGAGGCCCGCGCGCTCCTTGAGGAGGGGCATAAACGCGCCCTTATGCTTATGGGCGAGTCGGAGAGGGAGTGTTCTTTTGACCGTTTCCTTGAATCAATAGAGGCCGCATACAGCGCGCGAGATGAGAAGGGAAGCTCCGTCAGGCGGATAAACGTTGAGATACCTCCCCAGCCCCCTGAGAACCTCCGGAAACTTTCCCGGGCCCGGATAGGGACCTATACGGTCTTTCAGGAGACCTACCACAGGAAAACATACGAGATGATGCACCCCTCCGGGCCTAAAAGCAGTTACCTGGACCGCCTGTATGCCATGGACGAGGCTCTTTCAAACGGTCTTAACGATGTCGGGATAGGGGCCCTTTTCGGGCTTTACGATTACAGGTTCGAGGTTCTCTCCCTGATAGAACACTCAAGACACCTGGACAGCAAGTTCGGGGTGGGGCCCCATACCATATCGGTACCCAGGGTGGAACCTGCCGAAGGCGCGCCTCTGGCCTCCGCTCCCCCGAGCGGTGTCAGCGACGGGGAGATGAAGAAAATAGTCGCGGTCCTGAGATGCGCCGTTCCCTATACGGGGATAATACTCTCTACCCGTGAGACCGCCAGTCTCAGGGACGAGCTTTTCTCTCTGGGGGTCTCCCAGATAAGCGCCGGCTCAAAGACAGGCCCCGGCGGGTACTCAAGACCCGGGAGCGGAACCCAGTTCTCTCTTAATGATACCCGCCGGACCGGCGAGGTAATAGATTCGCTTATAATGCAGGGGTATATCCCTTCTTTCTGCACGGGGTGCTACCGGCTGGGTCGCGTCGGGGAGGATTTTATGGAACTTGCAAAACCCGGCCTCATAAAACTCCACTGCCTTCCTAACGCTCTTCTTACGCTAAAGGAGTACCTGCAGGATTACGCCGGTCCCGAAGCCAGGGAGAAGGGGGAGGCCCTTATAGAAAAGGAGCTGGGCTCCGTCCCGGATCCGGCTCGCCGGGAAAAGACCAGGGAGAACTTAAAGAAAATAGAAGATGGCGAAAGAGACATATATTTCTGATTGCATAGGGGACCTTGAGTTTCTTATAACCTCTTCCGGGGAAGAGCAGGCCCGCCTGATTGAGAAGGCCGGGAGCGTAAGAAGGGAGCAGGTCGGGGAGAAGGTGTATTTCAGGGGGCTAATAGAGTTTTCAAATATATGCGGTAACCCCTGCCCTTACTGCGGTATAAACAGGGACCGGAAGATAGACCGCTACAGGATGAGCCCGGAGGAGGTGGTTGATGCGGCGCGGTTCTGTATTGAGTACGGGTGTGTTTCCCTTGTCCTTCAGTCCGGGGAGGAGCGTTCCGGTGAGTTTACGGGGTATGTTGAGGATATCCTTGGTAGCATATTCAGAGAGTACCCGGGGGTATCTGTAACGCTGAGCGCAGGGGAGCAGGACCGCCAGGTCTACCGGAGGTTCCGCCGGTCGGGCGCGGAGAGGTATCTCCTCAGGATAGAGAGTTCCGAGCGGGAACTTTACCGTAAGCTTCATCACGGCTCAATGTCTTTTGAAGAACGGGCTGAGTGTATTATGGCCCTGCGCGAAGAAGGGTTCCAGGTCGGGACAGGCGTAATGATAGGGCTCCCCGGGCAGAGCGCGCGCTCCCTTGCCCGCGACCTGCTCTTTATGAGGGAAACCGATGTTGATATGGTCGGAATGGGCCCGTATATACCGGTAAAGGGGGAGAAGGAGCTTGAGAGCCCCTATACTCCCGGAGAGCGGCTCAGTATGACGCTCAATATGACGGCTCTTCTGAGGCTTCTTATGCCCGATATAAACATAGCCGCGGCCTCGGCTCTCCAGGCCCTTGACCCTCAGGGAAGGGAGAAGGCCCTTAAGGCCGGGGCAAACGTCATAATGCCTCTTATGACCCCGGCGCGGTACAGGGTCCTTTACTCGCTCTACGAGGGGAAACCCTGCCTGGAGGAGAGAGCTTCTGATTGTCTGGGATGTATCAC
Organism: Candidatus Sumerlaeota bacterium; assembly: GCA_007136585.1. GTDB lineage: Bacteria > CG03 > SLGR01 > SLGR01 > SLGR01 > SLGR01. Next base: position 13,548 of record SLGR01000142.1, read on the forward strand.
CGGGAGGGTGAAGAGCGCGGGGCTTATCCCTGCTCCGGGGGAGAAGGGGGATTCTCTGAGGTATCTCAGGAGGGTAAAGAGTGTCTGCTCCGGTTGAGCGCAGGAATATAGGGATATTCGGCCGGGTTAACTCCGGGAAGAGCACGCTTATGAACCTGATCACGCAGGAAGAGACCTCCATAGTGGACTCCCATCCCGGGACGACCGCCGATACAAGGAAAGCCCTTATGGAGATACACGGGCTGGGACCTATAGCGCTTTATGATACCGCCGGCGCGGACGAAGGGGGGTGCCTGGGAGAGAAAAAGAAGAAAAAGGTGCTTGCCGGGATAGAGGAATCCGACCTGGTTCTGCTTATGATAGATTCATCCTCGGAAGTTCTTGATATGGAAGAGGAGATACTTAAACACTCACGGTTGCATAACAGGCGGGTCTGCATAGTTTATAACGATTTCAGGGGGCGTCCCCGCCGCCCTCCCGAGGAGTTCGCCGGCCGGTACCCGTTCCTGAAGTTTCTGCCCTTCATATCGCTGGAGGCCGTGGATACTTCCGCGCGGGGAAGGCTTATAGATTTTATGGCTGAGAATTTACAGGATGAGAAGAAAGAACCTGAGCTTCTGCCCTTCCTGAAAAGGGACAGGTTTTACGCCCTTATAATACCGATGGACGTTGAAACCCCTTCAGGGAGGCTCCTCCGCCCCCAGGCTATGGTTGAGGAGTATATAATCAGGAACTGGGCCTGGCCGGCGGCATACCGTCTTGACCTCTCCGCGGCAAGATCCCCGGATCCCGGGAAAAGGGATGCCGAACTCAGAAGGTTTTTCCGGTTTATGGAGAGTCTCGGGAACCCCGCCGGGGTTATAACGGATTCACAGGCCATTGAAGAAGTAGTAGGTATGGTTGAGCCCGGGGTCTTGCTTACGAGCTTCTCAATAGTTATGATTAACTACTTCAGCCGGGGAAACCTCTCCAGGTTCGCGGACGGAATGAGAACCCTGGAGACCCTGAACCCGGGGGACCGGGTCCTTGTGGTGGAAGCCTGCACCCACAGCAGGATAGGCGAGGATATAGGAACGGTTCAGATCCCGGGGCTTTTTGAGCAACTCTACCCGGGAGTTATACTGGAGCACAGTTTCGGAAAAGAGCTTTTTGAGATAAGGGGTATTGAGAAATATTCCCTGCTGATACATTGCGGGGCCTGCATGCTGAGCTCCCAGAAGCTTGGGGCCCGGATGAGGGACCTTGACGCGGCGGGAGTCCCGTACACAAATTACGGGCTATTCCTGGCCGGCGCTCGCGGAGATGAGACCCTGGAAAGGGTACTGGAGCCCTGGGGCATTTCAAACAGGAAGGAGAAAGAATAACTTGAAAGCAGCACTTAAAAAAGAAATTGACGGGATAATAAAATCGTATGACGGGACTCATGGATCGCTTCTGGGTATCCTGGAGGAGATACAGAAGCGCAACCCCCATAATTACCTTCCCGAGAAAACACTGGCCTATACGGCGAAAAAGACCGGCATTCCACCGGCGAAGGTTTACGGGGTTGTGACATTTTATTCCTTTTTCAGTCTGATTCCGCAGGGAAAACACTGTATTTCCATATGCCGCGGGACCGCCTGTCACACCAAGGGTTCAAGAAAGCTTCTTGATTACCTGAGGAGCTCCTTTGAATTCGAGGGGGATACAGGAGGGGACGCTAAGCTTTTCATAACTACGAAAGACCGCTATCTTACCGTAAGAACAGTGGCCTGTTTCGGGCAGTGCGCCCTTGCGCCTGTTATTGAGGTTGACGGGAAAATATACGGCTCTGTCACGGTAGAAGAACTTAAGAAGATACTGAAGAAACTTAAAGGAAGCAGGCAATGAAGATAAAAAGCATAGGACAGATAAAAAAGGCGCAGCTCCGGGGCTTGGAGAAACTCCGACCGGATAATATCAGGATCGCCGTAGGTATGAGCACCTGCGGTGCGGGGATGGGTGCAGAGGAAGTTTTCCTCGGGTTTGAAAAAGCGCTTAAGAGACTTTCAATGGAGGCTTTTCTGACCCGGACAGGGTGCTTCGGGTACTGCGCCGAGGAGCCGCTGGTGAATATACTTATCCCGGGGTTTCCGCTCCTTGTTTTCAGCAGGGTAACCCCGGATGATACCCTTGAGATACTGAAAAAAATAAAGAAAGGTCAGGTTACGTCTCTTAAACCTTTCTTTCAGGTAACCGGATGGGATCATCATACCGGCCGGATTGCATACGGCAAAAAACTTGACGGGATACCTCTCTGGGATGAGATTCCTTTTTTCCGCGGCCAGGTAAAGAACGTGATGCGCAACTGCGGAATTATCAACCCGCTTGATATAGAGGAGTACATAGGGGTCGGCGGGTACCGCCCGCTTCTTGAAGTTCTGAAAACCTCGGATCCGGAGGAGACCCTCAAACAGATAAAGGAGTCCGGTCTGCGCGGCCGGGGCGGAGCGGGTTTTCCGGTCTGGTTGAAGTGGCACCTTATAAGGGAGAATAATGATACTCCCAAGTATATCATCTGCAACGCCGATGAGGGCGATCCCGGGGCCTATATGAACCGGAACGAGCTTGAAGGCGACCCCCATATGGTGATAGAGGGGATGATCATAGGCGGGTTTGTTACCGGCGCATCGGAGGGGATAATATACTGCCGGGCTGAATATCCCCTGGCGGTGGAGCATCTTAACGAGGCTGTTTCCCAGGCCCGGCGCCGCGGTTTCCTGGGGAAAAATATAGCGGGAACCGGGTTTGATTTTGAGATAAGCCTCATAGAGGGGGCGGGTGCTTTCGTCTGCGGGGCCGAGACAGCGCTCATCTCGTCTGTTGAGGGGCATCCGGGATGGCCCTCTCCCCGACCGCCGTACCCCTCCGAATCGGGGCTTTACGGCAAGCCCACCTGCATAAACAATGTGGAGACTTTTGCCAATATCCCTATGATAGTTTCCGTAGGAGGCCGGGAGTTCGCGAAAACCGGAACCGGCAAAAGCAGCGGGACAAAGGTTTTTTCCCTGGTCGGGAAAGTAAAGAATACCGGGCTTGTGGAGCTTCCCCTCGGCACCCCTATCCGTAAGCTTATATACGATATAGGAGGCGGAGCCCCGGGGGGAAAGAAGATAAAAGCCGTTCAGACCGGGGGCCCGTCCGGGGGATGCATACCCGTCTCTGAGTTCAACAGCCCCATAGATTATGAGTCCCTTGCAGCCCTTGGCTCCATAATGGGATCCGGGGGGGTCGTCATAATGGATCAGGATAACTGTATGGTGGACGTGGCCAACTATTTTACAGAGTTCACCACTTCGGAATCCTGCGGGAAGTGCGTTCCCTGCCGGGAGGGGTTAAGCCACGTGCTTGATATGCTGGAAAAGATAAAGCGCGGAGAGGGAAAGATGAAGCTTCTTGACGAGCTTGCGCAGCTTAATTCCGTTATCTGTGACACGGCTCTCTGCGGGCTGGGCCAGACAGGCCCCAACCCGGTTATGACAACCATTAAGTATTTTCTGAGAGAATATGAGGAGCATATCAGGGAAGGGTTCTGCGATGCGGGGGTCTGCGAAGAGCTTTTCAGTACCCCCTGCGGAAACAGTTGCCCGGTGCATATGAATATCCCGGGATACCTTCAGCTTCTTTTGGAGGAGAGGATTGAGGAAGCCTTTGAACTTATCGTAATGGATAACCCCCTCCCGTCATCCATAGGGCGGATATGCCACTTCCACTGCAAGATGCGGTGCCGCAGGGAGGATATAGACGCCCCGGTTGCGCAGGGAGAGGTTCACCGCTATATAGCCGACGCTATAGCTGAGAAAGGCCTTCTTAAGGAATTTACGGAAAAGATAAAATCCCGCCGCCTTAAGAGCACCGGAAAAAAAATAGCCGTTATAGGGGCGGGGCCAGCAGGGCTTACCGCCGCGTTTTACCTGAATTTACTGGGAAACCGGGTAAGGGTTTACGATGCCAGGGAGGAACCAGGGGGGATACTCCGGTGGGGTATCCCCGCTCACCGTCTTCCGCGGGAGGTTCTGGCCCGGGAAGTTGAGTTTATCGCGAGTACAGGAGTTAAGTTTTCTGCCGGCAGGGATCTCTCGGCGAAAGATATCGCCGGGCTGAGGGAAAAGAACGACGCGGTTTTAATGGCAACCGGGGCATATGCTTCACGCGCCCTGGGTGTACCCGGGGAGGAGCTTAAGGGCGTCATCGCCGGCACAAGGTTCCTGGAGGATATCGCATCCGGACGGAAACCCGAGATAGGCGGGAAAGTGCTTGTAATAGGCGGCGGGAACGTCGCTATAGACGCCGCAAGGACAGCCCGGAGACTGGGAAGCGAAGTTACAGTTGTATACAGGCGCAGCCGGGAACAGATGCCGGCAAACGCCTCCGAGATAGAGGATGCGGCCGCGGAGAAGGTGAAATTCCTCTTCTGGCGGTCTCCGGAGGAGATATTGGCGGATAAGAAGGGTCTCCTTAAGGGGCTCCGGGTTTCCCTTAACGAACCTGGGGAATACGATCTCTCAGGACGTATCCGCCCTGTGGCGACGGGAAAGAGCGTGGAGATCCCCGCTGATACCGTTATAAGCGCGATAGGAGAGACGGTTGACAGGGAGTTTCTTGCTTCCTGCGGGCTTGATACCGATAAATGGGGGAATATAGCCGCTGATCCTTTCACCTTTGAGAACAAAAAGGGTGTATATGCCGCCGGGGATGCCGTAACCGGTCCCGGGACGGCGGTTGAAGCAATGTCTCAGGCCAAGAAGGCAGCTTTCGCCATAGATGCCGCGTTATCCGGGAAGGACCGGAGAAGCGGAATTTTCAGGAAACCTGATTACGAAAACAGGGTTCCCGAAAAACCGCGGGGCGGCGGGCCCGTGAAAGTAAGGAAGCTTTCCACCCAAGCACGGGTTAAGGGTTTTGAGGAGGTATCTAAGGGGCTGGGCCCGGATCAGGCCCGCAGGGAGGCCCGGCGGTGCCTGCGCTGCGATGTACGTATTTCCGACGGAGAATAAAGATGACTCAGAAACAACTTAGAATAAAAATAAACGGTGACACTTATCTTATGTACGAGGGGCAGTCGGTGCTTGAGGCCTGCAGGTCCGCGGGTATAAATATACCCAACCTCTGCTACCTGGAGGGGGTAAGCAGAAGGGCTTCCTGCGGCATATGTGTCGTTGAGATTGAGGGGGCGAGGACCCTTGTCAGGTCCTGCGTTACCCCCATAAGGGAGGGGATAGAGATATTCACAAATACCGGGAGGGTCAGGAAGGCAAGGCATACTAATATAAAGCTGCTTCTTGCCAACCATCCCAGGAACTGCCTTGAGTGCGATAAGAACAGGCAGTGCGAGCTCCAGAAGCTCTCGGACGACCTTGATGTCAGGGATACCAGTTACCCTAAGATAAGGAAGAAACATTACGATATAGACGCAAGTTCCCCGTCGCTTACCCGTGACCACGAGAAATGCATCCTCTGCGCCCGGTGCGTGGAGGTCTGCTCCCAGGTGCAGTCGGTAGACGCGATTGAGATAGCCGAGAGGGGCATGGAGGCTCATGTTTCCACTTTTTTCAATAAAGGCCTTGACGCCTCCGAGTGCGTAAACTGCGGGCAGTGTCTTCTCGTATGTCCTACAGGGGCTCTTATGGCGAAGCACGAAACGGGGTCCGTATGGAAAGCCATTGACGAACCAGGCCGCCACGTGGTAGTCCAGGCGGCCCCTGCTATAAGGGCGGCTATAGGAGAGGAGTTCGGGTTTGAGGCTGGAATGCCCCTTACGGGAACCCTTGCGGCAGCTCTAAGAAAAATGGGTTTTGACAGGGTATTCGATACCCAGTTTACCGCGGACCTTACCATTATTGAAGAAGGGAACGAGCTTATAAGCAGGATAAAGAATAAAGGGGTTCTCCCTCTTATAACTTCCTGTTCCCCGGGGTGGATAAGGTTTGCGGAGACCTTCTTCCCTAAACTTCTCCCGAACCTCTCAACCTGCAAGTCTCCGCAGCAGATGTTCGGGACCCTGGCCAAGACCTATTACGCAGAGAAGATGAATATTGACCCTTCCAAAATAACCGTGGTCTCGGTTATGCCCTGTACGGCAAAGAAGTTCGAGGCCCGCCGCCCTGAGATGAATAGCGCCGCGGAGTACTGGCGAAATAAGGGGAGGCGGCTTCCCGGGGGAACCCGTGACGTTGATTCTGTAATAACCACCAGGGAACTGGCGGATATGATAAGGGAATCGGGTATAGATTTCGCCCGGCTTACCGGAGAGAAGTTTGATGAGCCTTTCGGAATTTCCACAGGCGCGGGGACGATATTCGGGGCTACGGGCGGAGTAATGGAGGCCGCGCTTAGGACAGCTTACGCGGAGCTTACAGGAAAGAGCCTGAAGGACCTAAACCTTAAGGCAGTCCGGGGTATGGGGGGTGTGCGGGAAGCCTCGGTCGATATCAATGGCCTTACCCTTAAGGTGGCTGTTGCGCACGGACTGAAAAACGCCCGGGAGGTTATGGAACAGGTATCAAAGGGGAAAAGCCCCTATCATTTTATTGAGATAATGACCTGCCCGGGAGGGTGTATAGGAGGCGGGGGGCAGCCTGTGCCCGCAACCACGGATGTAAGAGAAAAAAGAATAAAAGCGGTTTATTCCGAGGATGAGTCCATGCCTCTCAGGGAGTCCCACAAGAACCCCGCGGTAATCGCGCTTTATGATGAATTTCTTAAGGAGCCGCTCAGCGGCGTTTCGCACTCAATGCTGCATACAGAGTATTCCCGCCGGGACCTTTATCCCGGTATATAAACCTGTTTTAATGTGAATTTTTATTGACAAAGAACGGGAAAATTATAATTATAACTGAGAATGAAGCTCTCTGGCGGCGGAGCGTATTTACGGAGGTTAATTTATGAGCCCGGAAGATTTGATCAGCAGGTCTGCAGAAAAGCACGGCCGCGAGCGTAAGAACCTTATCCCAATCTTACAGGATATAGTCAGGGAGAATAGCTACCTCTCGGAAGAGGCTATGGTCAGTGTGGCCAGGGAGCTTGATATCTCTCCGGCGGAAGTGTACGGGGTCGCCACCTTCTACTCGTTTCTTGATACAAAGCCGCTCGGCAAAAATATAATCAGGATATGCAAGACGATCATATGCTACATGCACGGGCAGGATGAGGTGATAAGGGCCATAGAGGATCGGCTTAAGATAAAGCTTGGAGAGACGACCCCTGACGGGGAGTTCAGTTTTCTACCGACCAACTGCATCGGGCACTGCCACAAGGGGCCCGCGATGCTCATAAACGACAGGGTTTACAGCAGCCTGACTCCGGAGACTGCGGTCAGGGCTGTAGAGGAGTATATTTAACCATGGACAGCAGCACCAGGGAACGCAGAATAGCCGAGCATAAAAAAAGAGTCAACCTTATATTTAAAAAATGCGTCTGGGATGATTTTCTTGACCGGGCCCTGGAGATGTCTCCGGAAGATATGCTTGAAAAAGTGAAGGAATCGGGGCTTAGGGGCCGGGGCGGAGCCGGGTTTCCCACGTGGCTGAAATGGAAGTTCGCGCGCGAGGCGGAGGCTGATGAGAAATACGTAATCTGCAACGCGGATGAAGGCGAACCCGGAACTTTCAAGGACCGCGCTATCCTGCAGGAACAGGCCGGCAAGGTTCTCCCGGGTATGCTTGTCTGCGCCAAGGTTATAGGAGCGGAAAAGGGTTTTATATACCTCCGCGGCGAGTACGCCTATCTTCTCCCCGCGCTTTCTCAGGAGGTTGAGAATTTTAATGAGAAGATCAGGGAGAAGGGTGAGAGGTTCAGTATAGAGATCAAACTCGGAAGCGGCGCCTATGTATGCGGGGAGGAGACAGCTCTTATAGAATCTCTTGAGGGGAACCGCGGCGAGCCCCGAAACAAGCCCCCTTTTCCGGTAAGCGAGGGGTACCTTGGAAAACCCACGGTGGTTCACAACGTTGAAACGCTTGTGTACGCCTCAATTATAATATCAGAGGGGCCGGAGTGTTTTAAGAGCCTGGGTACTTCTGATTCGGCCGGGGCGAAGGTCTTCTGCATATCCGGGGATACCGATCTTGACGAGGGCATATACGAACTTGAGATGGGTATGACCATAAAGGAGTTCGTGGAGCTTTTCAGCGACGGAGATATAAAAGCCGTGCAGGTCGGGGGAGCTTCCGGGCACTGCGTGCCGAGAAAAAAATTCGCAGATACCATAATAGGTTTTGAGGGTGTTCCGACCGGGGGTTCAATGGTCCTTTTCAACAGCAGCCGCTCAATGTACAATGTCCTTCATAACTATCTTGAGTTTTTCGAGGAGGAATCCTGTGGCCAGTGCACTCCCTGCCGGATAGGGTGCCAGCAGCTTCTCAAGGGGATAGAGGCTGTAAAGTCGGGTGAGAAACCGTCGGAATATCTGGACGACCTTGTAAAACTTGCCGGTATGATGAAGATTTCCGCTAAATGCGGCCTGGGACAGTCCGCGGCCAACCCCTTTATATCAATAGTAGAGCATTTCCGCGAAGAGATCATGTATTAGAGGAAACCCGTAATGTCAGAAAAGATAACCCTGAAAATAAATAATATTGATGTGACTGTAAGCGCCGGGGCCACGGTGCTTGACGCCGCCAGGAAACTTAAGATCAAGATCCCGACCCTCTGTAATCACCCCGATATATGCGTCGCGGGGAACTGCCGGGTCTGCGTGGTGGAGCAGAAGGATTCCGGCGCCCTGCCTGCCGCCTGCGCCACACCGGCGGCTGAAGGGATGGAGATACATACCAATACCCGCAGGGTAAGGGAGGCAAGGAAGGCCGTAATATCCCTCCTCCTTTCCGAACATAACAATGACTGCCTGAGGTGCTATAAGAACGGAAACTGCGAGCTTCAGGAGCTCGCAACAGAGTACACGGTGGAGGCTGACAGGTATATAAGTATCTTAAAAGATTACGGTGTAGACAAGTCCTCTCCTTCAATACAGAAAGACGATTCAAAATGTGTCAGGTGCCAGCGGTGTGTGCGGACCTGCGCCAACCTTCAGGATGTAAGCGCCCTGTGGATCTCGGGTAAAGGCAGAAAGAATAAGATATCCACATTTATGGACAAGACCATTGATTATGTCGTGTGCACGAATTGCGGACAATGCGTTAACAGGTGTCCCACCGGTGCCCTCACAGAGAAGAATTACATTGAGGAAGTGTGGGGGGCGATAGACGACCCTTCAAAACACGTGGTTGTTCAGACCGCCCCGGCGGTCAGGGTCGCGCTGGGCGAGGTGCTTGGATGCGAAACCGGGTCCAGGGTTACGGGAAAGATGGTGACCGTCCTCAAGAGGCTCGGGTTTGACAGGGTCTTTGATACCAATTTTACCGCTGATCTTACGATTATTGAGGAAGGGCACGAGCTTCTGCGCAGGCTTTCGGAAAAACTCCGTGACGGCAAGGATGTTCCTCTTCCCCAGTTCACCTCCTGTTCACCCGGATGGATCAAGTACGCCGAACACGTATTCCCCGAAATACTGGATTACCTGTCAACCTGCAAATCGCCGCAGCAGATGTTCGGGGCCCTGGCAAAGACCTATTATGCCGAGAAGGCTGGGATTGACCCTGCGGATATGGTGGTTGTATCTGTGATGCCCTGTACTGCTAAGAAATTCGAGGCAGCCCGTCCCGAGATGAACTCCAGCGGATTCCGGGATGTGGACTGCGTGATAACCACCAGGGAACTCGGGCATATGATAAAGCAGTCCGGGATAGATTTCAATAACCTTGAGGAGTCTCTCTGCGACAGCCTTCTGGGTGCTCATACCGGCGCTGCCGTTATTTTCGGGGCCACAGGCGGCGTTATGGAGGCGGCCCTGCGCACCGCGTACGAGGTGGTAACCGGGCGGGCGGTACCGTTTGAGAACCTTAACATAATACCCGTAAGAGGGATGAACGGCGTGAGGGAGGCCTCGGTTAAGATTGAGGGGTGTCTCAGCAAGTGGAAGTTCCTTGAAGGTGCTGAGTTAAAGTTGGCCATAGCCCACGGCCTGGTTAACGCGCGCAAGCTCGCGAAACAGGTTGCCGAAGGCCGGTCGCCGTATCATTTCATAGAGATAATGGCCTGTCCCGGCGGATGCCTGGGAGGAGGCGGTCAGCCTATCCCGACAAATATGGATATAAGGATGAAAAGGATGGACGCCATTTACTCCGAGGACGAGTCTCTTGAGTTCAGAAAATCCCACGATAACCCTGAGGTAATCAGGATATACGAAGATTTTCTCAAGGAACCGCTTGGGAAGAGATCCCATAAACTACTTCATACCCGTTATACAGAACGGGGTAGGTACAGAACACTTAACAGGTAACTTGCCTGTATTTGATCCCGCAGCGGCGCGGTTGTTCAGTCGGATCCGGACTTATTCAGCTCAGGTTATTATATATAAGCAGCTTCGCTCTTCCGGGTTCCTTCGGCATTTATCTGATTCGTGTTTTACGAATACGGAACCTGAAAATTTCTCAGCCGTTGCCTCTATTATTCCAATATCAAAACTGCAGGGGTAAGGGGTGTCGCAGACGAGTTTGTGTTCTCCTTCTCCTTCCCCGGGCTCATATTTATAGTGTCCGATTCCTTCCCTCATCTGACCCGTAGAGGGGCTGTAGAGGATTTTCCCTTCAATACGGTGATTAATATGGTAGGCTATATCTATTGAGCGGAGCGCCTCTTCCATTGAAGAGGAGACCTGGATCCACCGGGCGTTCTCCGGGATGCTTCGCCCTATCATCCTGAGAGTTGAGGAGCCTGTTTTCTCAGATATGTGACGAAAGGCGTTAAGCCAGTTCTGCTGCGGATACCAGGTCCCGGGTTTGGGGTCGGGGATACCGTTTTCCTCCAGTATCCTGTAGGCAGCGCTGCTGAAATTCAGCACCCCTTTTCTCTTTCCTCCCAGCCCCGAGACAACGGAGAGTATACTCTCACCGTTGACCTCCACCCTGCTGTCAAAAGCCTTAAACTGAACCATTGAAACCTCTTTTATTTCTCTTGCCGGAATATCACCTGCGGATACTTCCATTACTTTTTTATTCTAAGAACCAATACTATAATATATGATACTTTCCTGCCTGAATTCTCGCAAGTTTTTTAACTCAAAGATCGTATTTTCCGCTGAAACAGGAAAAACAGTAACCGCCGCCGGTACTCGTACGGCAGGCCCGCTCCAGGCCTTCCCGGGAAAGGTAATGAAGGGTGCTTACTTTAAGGAAATCGGCTGTTTCAGCCGGGGTTTTAGAGGCCGCAATGAGGTCTTTTTTATCAGGCGTGTCTAACCCGTAATAGCAGGAGTGTTTTATCGGGGGGGAGGAGATGCGCATATGTATTTCTTTTGCCCCTGCGTTTTTTATAAGTTCCACAAGTTTCCTGGAAGTGGTGCCGCGGACAATGGAATCATCAATTATTACAACTCTTTTTCCCCTGACCGCTTTTCTGATAGGAGAGTGCTTTATTCTTACTCCCAGGTCTCTCGTTTCCTGGCGCGGAGATATAAAAGTCCTGCCTATGTAGTGGTTTCTGAGAAGCCCGAACTCCAGGGGAATCCCGCTCTGTCGGGCGTACCCCAGCGCTTGAATATTGGCAGAATCCGGGATCGGCATTACAAGATCAGATTTAACAGGGGCCTCCATTGCCAGGCGGCGTCCCATATTGAGCCTTGCCTGGTAAACGCTCTCTCCGAAAACAAAAGAATCAGGCCGGGCAAAATAAATAAGCTCAAATACACACTGGCGCGTATCGGATTTTTCCAGAAAAAAACTCTCTCGGCCGTCTTTGTTTACCCTTACTATTTCCCCCGGTTTTACTTCTCTCTCATATTGTGCTCCTACAAGGTCTAAAGCGCAGGTCTCAGAAGCGAAAAGGACGGTTTTTCCTTTCTTGCCCATTACAAGGGGGCGGTAACCCATCGCGTCCCGGACCGCATAGAGTTCGCCGGGAAAGAGGATGAGCAGAGAGAAAGCCCCTTTAAGCCGGTTTAGGACTTTAATAAGCCGTTCCTCCCTGGTGCCTTTCTGCCGGGCATACATTTGAAGTATAAGTTCGCTGTCTCCGCTGGTGGTGAAAATAATCCCTTCTGATTCCAGTTCATCCCTGAGTTCCCGGGCCCTCGGAATGGTTCCGTTATGGGATATGGCCATGGGAACGCCTCTCTGCCTGAACATAAGGGGTTGTATGTTTTCTTCAGCGCTCTTTCCCGAGGTGGAATAACGCACATGCCCGATGGCGCTTTCTCCCTTTATTTCTTCTATATCTTTTCCGGAAAAAACCCGGCTTACCAGCCCCATTCCCTTTCTTGAATGAAACCTGCCTCCTTCGTTAACTGTTATTCCGGCGCTTTCCTGGCCCCTGTGCTGAAGGGCAAAAAGCCCCAGATGTGTAAGGCCCGCTGCAAGTTTGTCTCCGTAAACACCGTATATACCGCAGTATTCCTTAAGCATTTTCAACCATATTACGGTATATCTGAATCCCCCACGGAACCTGTCTCTCCCTGCGGGGACCGGGATACTGGTACCCGAACAGGTACCGTTCCGGGTGAGGCATAAGCCCCAGAACGTTCCCCTGGCTGCTTACTATTCCCGCTATATCCAGGGATGACCCGTTGGGGTTATCCAGGTACTGTAAGGCTATCTGTCCGTTTTCCCGCAAACTCTCCAGCGCCTCTCTCTCTCCGGTAAACTTTCCCTCCGCATGGGCCACGGGGAGTTTTATGCGATCTTCCAACCCCCGGAACCAGAACTTATCCGTATCGACTTTAAGCTCAACCCAGCGGCATACAAAATCTCCGCAGTCGTTTCTTGTTAGGGTAAGGCGCTGAGAGCTGTCTGGTAAGTTAAAAACACCTGTTTTTAACAGCACCTGGAACCCGTTGCATATCCCCGCCACGAGTTTTCCTTTTCTTATGAACCTTTCAAAACTCTCCCTGAACCTGTATTTTAAGAAAAGAGAGAAGAGCTTACCTGCTCCCAGCTCGTCCCCGTAGGAAAAACCGCCGGGAATAACCATTATGGAGAAATCATCCAGGTTCACTTCCCCGGAGGCTATCCTGTTTATATGAACAATGCGGGGATCCGCCCCGGCCTTTTCCAGGGCATACCGGGTCTCGCAGTCGTTATTGGTCCCCGGAGCTTTCAGAACAACAGCTTTTTTCACCTGAAAATACCCCCAAATACATTTCCAGTCCCCGGCGGTACGGGTTTCCGGGTTTGCTCCGTCCTTTGGACGGAGCCCCTCGGAGCCGGAGGCGAGAATGAGGAAAACCGTTCCGGCGGGGGCACCCAGTATATTTTCATTTCTTTTTCTGCGTTTCTTCTCATGGACTCTTCACCACTTCAGAGCGCCCCTGTGTATTTCCTTTAATTTACCGGAGTTCTCCCTTATGATAGTATCCCGCCCGTTTCTTATAAGCAAA
>SLGR01000155.1 GCA_007136585.1 Candidatus Sumerlaeota bacterium
CATTAAGCGATAACCGGGTTGAGAAGGGAGACCGGGTTGAGAAGGGAGAGGTCATAGGAACTCTGGGCACCTCCCGGGAGGCTCTTAACACCCACCCGCACCTTCATTACGAGATCTACGAGGTTATCTCCGGTAGAAAAGAATGGAGAAACCCGCATCCGTCACTTGCTCTGTGGGGGTACAACCTTTACCGTGTGGATGCTGTGGAACTCTTTGATGAGATAAGGGAGCTTGACCTGGAGGTAACGGAGTTATACGAGTCCAGGGAGAACCTTGAACTTCTCTTTGGCGGGATAGAAGAGCTCAGTTCAAGTTACCGTGAAACGGTTGGCTCAATAGATGAGGGATACCGGAAACTTCTTGGGTTTTCCGAAATAAGGGACATTGAAAATTTTTACGGGGTTCTTTACGAGCTTGAGTCGGATCTCTCCCTGGCCGGGGAAATAAGCCGGGAGCTTAAGCAGAAACTGGCGGATGCCGAGGAGATACTGGGCCTGGAAACCGGTATTATCCGGGGTTTTACCGCTAGAACCGAAGAGCTTGAAGAAAGTATTCTCCGGCTTCGTAAAAATGAGGCAGTAATGAATGACGGAACCCTGGATCTTCTTGATACCGCATCCGAACATCTGGAAGGTGTAAGAGAGGATGTTCTGATGCTTGGCGGGGAAGGGGTTAAGGAGCAGATCCTCCCAGGAGAAGAATCAGACATACTGGAAGAAGCGGCGAGCCTTGTTTTAGATATGAAATCCGCTGCGCCGGAGATAACCAGGCTCCTGGATATTGAAGCTGAGCTTTACGGGATAAGCGCGGAGCTGGTTTCCGGGGAAGAGTCCCGGGAGGTTCTCCGGTCCGCTTCTGAAGAACTGAATGAGATAATCTTGAAATCCGATAACCTGATGGAGGATATCGCGGCTCTTGAGATAGATAAAAAAATAAAGGAGAGCCTGCTTGAGAGACTCAGGGAGGTCCGGTTAAATATTCAGGAGGAAGCCGAAGGGTTAACTCTGAAAGAGGAGGAGTTGGCCGCGGCGGAAAGAGGTGTCACTTCACCGTTAGATCTCACCACGGTACTTCTGGGGATTATAACTTTTATATCCACAGGTGCTCTCGTGCTAAAGTTAATAAGATTTTCGGAGAATTTAAGAAACCGTATCAGAACCCGCTTAAAAGATAAGGAGTACGGCTTGCTCGGGGTCAGTTATCTTCAAAAGATACCCGCCGGAAGAAAAGAAACAGAGACGGACCCGGAGTTGAAGTCATCCCTGGCAAACCTTTTTGAAGGTAAATTTTCCTGGGCCAACTGGTTTTTAAGGGTCCCTCTCTTTGCGCTTGGAATAACGTTCTTCCACGAACTGGGGCACTGGATAGCCGGAAGGCTCAAGGGCCAGGCCCCTGAGTTCAGTCTACTAAACGCGTTTAGGGGCAACATAACCCTTAGGGGTCCCCCGGAGGTAAGGTTTGCGGGTGTGGGGCTTACCTTTTCATTGGGGTTGCTTTTCTTTTTCATACCTGCCGTTCCGTCACTCTTAGGCGTTTTTTATATGGCGGCTTCAGTCTCTGACGCCGCTGTTTCAATATTAAAGGGCACTGGAGATTTTGCTGCGGTTACTGAACCGGTTAGGGAGACGCCCGGAGACTCAGACTCCCCTGGCGCGGAAAGATACTCAGAACCAGTCCGGGCGGTGCTTAAGTATGCGCTCCTTCCGTTTGCGGTAATGTTCGGGGTTTATATTTACCTTGAGACAGGGTTTGATCCGGCCGCGGCGCGGGTTGATTTTGCCGGTCTTTTTTCGGGCAGGGTCCCGGTTGAAAAATCCGATCCGGCGCTTCTTACTCCCAGGGAGGTTGAAAAAGGGATCCGCCGGGGACATCTCGGACCGGAGCATATTGATCTTCAGAAGCTCCGGGTATTTACCGCTTATGCCCGGGGAAAACGTCTCCCTGGAGACCCGTACAGCGTTATCAGCTCTGACAGGGACCTTGCCTCTTTGGGCGCGGATCTGGAGGAGGTCCTTGACGGTGGAACCTTAGAGGATTATCTCCGTCTGGCAGCGGATATAAACCGACTACGGCGCCGCCTGGATAACGAAGATCCCGGAGAAAGAAAAGAATCCGGAAAGATATCCGGCCTTGTGAAGTTTCTTGAGGAAAGTTTTACGGATTATACGCAGGCGGTATTCGACGGTATTATTATAACCCCCCGCCTCCGGCGAAGGTATGACCCGGAGGAAGATTACAGCGAAACAGCCGACCCCCGGATAACGGAAAAAGGCGAGTATTTTATCTCCGATTTTACAGAGGCGGGGTTCAGGTATAGTAAGAGCGGCGAGCTCATAAAACCCCGGGTCAGGGTTCTGGAAAACCCGGATCTTCTCATAGAGGATATAGAAGAGAACCGCATACTGGAAAATGAAGAGCTGGCCCGGGCTTTATCAGGCGTAAGAGAGAGGTTTCAGCTTCCCGGAAACAATAACCTTCCGCCCCTGTTCCTGGAGATCCTTTCCGGTAAGATCAGAGAGAAACGGGTTGAACTTAAAGATGGGGAGTTATTTTTCCTTTCCGATACCGGGATAGTAAACGATTCGTTTGAAGCTTATAAAGCCCTGGTAGACGGATGGGCGCGGGAACTTGAAGCAGAAGGGCACGGGTTTCTTCTTGACCCCGGCTCCGCCTTAGCCGATATGAAGGGCCGGTCCATTGAGGTTATCCTCGGGGTGAAACCGGCTGATGAGCTTATCAGACTCAGCAGGGACGAGAGGGAGAAGCTCCTCAGGAAATACCTGCTTGCCGTACTGGTGGTTTACCGGGCGGCAGTTCCCTCAAAGGTAACAGAGGAAGTCTTTGAACATCTGAAGGAAAGGATACTCCTTGCCTCTTTCTTCAGCGAAACCCTTGAGAACGCCAATGCGTCATTTGAGTTCGGCCTTCCGCTTCTGAAGGGAAAACCGGGATCCGGTGTGATTGGGATCCTTGCGCACGAGGTAGCCCATAACCTGCATTCAAAGACTGTTGATACGGGTTCCCCTATGGAAGAAGTCATAGCCGACTTGGGAGGGCGCCTTGTCCTGGATGAGGCGGCCTCTTATGCTGCGGAAACAGGCAGAACAGCCGATAAGCTCAGGTGGGGCTCAGCCGCGGAGAAGTTTAAAAAGTCGGGCAGGTACAGCCAGCATACCTGGAATAAGCTGAAAGACCCTTATGACCGCCAGCAGCACGAGACAGCCCGGGCTACCCTCGACTGGGTTGAGAGGGAGCTCAGACGCAGGGGGGTCGTATTTGATACGGAGATTCTTTTCAATACGGCTCTTGAAATAACGGCCTCAAGAAAAGGAGATAGCCCCGGTTCCGTCATAATGCCTCGGGCAGGCAGTGATTTTAACAGATTTATCTCCGAGCTTCTCGAAAGATACCTTTACCTGGCAGGTGAAGAAACTTACAGACAAGGGGCTTCTGAATGGGTACGCATAAACTTAAGTCTCCTGCGGGAGAAGTACCGCCTGCGAGGAATCAAATCAGTTTCTTACATCTCGGCAGCCCTTACCAGGCTCAAAAGACTTCTGGTCCCGCTTGGTTTATTCTCAATAGGGTACCTGGCGTCTCTGGGAGGGGCGGAGAAACTTGAGGATATCTACTCCCGTTCCGGAATAACCCGGGCGCGGATTATGCTTCCTCAGGAGATAGGCGACGCCGTTGAGAGACACCTTGGTGAAAGATCCCGTACCCTGGGGGTTCTGCGGGAGGAGCTTCGCCGTGTTGGTATAGAGGGCGACGCTCTCCGGGAAGTTGAGGAGACTCTGTTGTCCAGTTTCACGGAGGGAAGAGTTGATATTGACGGGATTCGCCTGCGCATAGGGCAGATAGAAGATATGATTGAGGCCGCAAACCAAGTTGCGGATATAGAATATGACGCGGGAGCGTTTTTTAAGGTTTTCCTTACCAATAATGATATTCCTGTATCTGCCGCTCTCGGGGAAACGCTGGGGCGCGCCCGGAGATCTCTTACCGGAAAACCCGGAATTTTAAGAGAAGGCGGGTTCACGGAAGAGGAGCACAGGCGTATAATCATTGATTCCGGGATAGCAGGACGCCCTGTGATAAACCCGAATATTATGATCCCGGCCGGAGTTTCCGGGGAAGAAGTAAACCTTACCGAAGCGGCCTCTGAAGTGTTTAAGGATACTCTGGGGTACCTGCC
The DNA here is from genome assembly GCA_007136585.1 of Candidatus Sumerlaeota bacterium. Taxonomy (GTDB): domain Bacteria; phylum CG03; class SLGR01; order SLGR01; family SLGR01; genus SLGR01. The sequence goes on from SLGR01000155.1 coordinate 4,196, forward strand.
TGTTTTTTCCATCCGCGGGTCGGTGGCCTACACGCTCTCAGCAACGCGGGAGCCTCTCTGGGAATATGTCTATGACCTTGATATAAACATATACCTGCGCGATGCAGGTTTTAAGGACCTTACTCAGGGAGATAGAGATACCCTGGAGAGGAGACTTTACGCTGAACTCGCCGGCAGGATCTCCCGGATGCAGGAAGATACCCGCCTTATGGTAGACGGAAGAGAACTTGAAATTGATCTTAAGGTTTTCCGCGAGGGTTCGCTTACCGCCGCGCCCGGGGATGAGGCCTTTGACAGCCGGGATTACGAGAAATCAGCAGCATACGGTTTCCCGGTGGCTTCCTACAGGTACACGGATCTCTTTTACGGGGATATAAACCGCCTGGAAGAGATTCTGGCAAAAGTTCCCGTGGAAAGGATAGCCCGTCTTAATGCGGAGTTCTATCTTAAAGTGCTTGGAACCGTTGAAGAGTATGCCGCAGAGAGCGGGTTTTCCGACCCGAAACCCCTTAAGATGCTTTATCTTTTGGCAAAACTCCGCGGAGTTGAAGATACCTTTCCCTTTAAAGACCTTCTGGAGTTATACGGGTCACTTGATAGAGCCCCCGACCCGCAGCTTCTTAAAAAGAGGGTCTCGGAGGCTGCGGCAGCGCTTAAGGTTTCAGAGGAAGAGCTGCTTGGAGAGTTTACCGCGGTTGAAAAACTTGAGAGGCATTTCAGAACTTCCCCGCCGGATGAGCCGGCGGCTCTTGCCGGGGCTATGCTTTCTCTTGCCGGGATCTCCGGAACGGCCGCAAAGGCTGAGATACTGGAAAAATACTCATCTGCCGGAAGTTTTGATATGAAAAATTTTGATTCATTTGTATCCGGGGTTGAGAAAGCGGGAGAACTTATTTCCTATATGGAAGTTCTCTCCGGGACTGAAGAGTTCTACCTTCCCGGTGAACTTAGAGCGGAGATATACTCTGATATTCTTCTCACCGGGCTTCCCGGAGAACCTTTTTCCGGGACCGGTCCGGAGGAGATACTGGTCTCGGCGGGTCTCCGGGAGAGCACATCAGAGGAAGTGCTCCACCGTCTTGCTTCAGCCGCAAGGGGCTCAGAACTCTCCGGGAAGATACGAAGGAGCTTTTCGGAGGGAGCCGGGGATGTTATTTTCGCTTCCACCCGGGACCTTTACCCGGATATACTAAGGCACCTTTCCCGTGAAGATGAAGTTATGGTTTTCCTGGACGGGCATGCCGTAGATGAGCTTTTCAGTATTGAAAAAAATGCCGTATCCCCCGGTAGGGAACTTACGGATTACAGGGGAGAAAGGGTTGATACAGACCCCCGGAAAGCATATTACCTCTTTGACCACCATTACGAGGAGATGGCTCCGGGAAAAGAAATCCCTGCTGACCTGACAACTGCAGTTATCGTTACGGAATACATATCCGGGCTTCTGGAAAAGGGCAGGCTGTATGAGGCCGAAAGGCTTTCGGAGGGGACCCTTGTTGTTGACCACAAGGATGCCGATATTGTTCTTGCCGGACTGGCGGTAAGGTTTCTGGTTGATTACAGGAAGAGCCTTGAAGATGAGGAGTTTTCCTACCTTAAAACACTTCTCAAGGATGTGAGCAGGTACAAGGACCACGGTATTGTTCCTGAAGGGGAAACCCGGCGCGAAGCGGTCAGGGATATAGCTTACTTTATCAATTATTATGAGTCCTCGGAAGCTTCTTTCCCGGAGATTATGATGAAGAGTAAGGAGCTTATAGAGGGATACCTCCAGGGAGAAACGGCTGAGAGTATGGGCAGAGGTTTCAGGGAACCTGTTGAGAAGTTCAGGGAGCTTGTTGAAGAGAAGCGCAGTTTTCTGCATAGCCGTTTCTTAAGTGGTCAGAGTGCGGGGGTATGGGTTGAGGACGGTATACTTGTTGTTGATACGGGTAAAGAGATTGATTCAAAGCTTTTGAACGAGTATTTGAACTCTCCGGAGTTTAAGCCCTGGCGGACCGCGGTTCAGGGTGTTATGACCGTTGTTCCTGCGGAGACCGGACGGAAAAATTTCAGGTTACGCCTTCTTCCGGAAGCAACCGAAAGGGTAAACCTCTTCCCTGTCTACAGGGAACTTAACCTGGTTTTTAGGGATATACTTGGAGAAAAAGGGTTTAAAGGGAGGCATAACGCAGGTGGAATATACGGAAAGGGTATCCCGGTTGAGACGGAATCCGTACTGAGGGTGTTTAAAGAATCGCTCTCTCTTCCGCTTCGGGAGGATGAAGGATTCTTTACCGTCCGGTCGGCTGAAGAAGCTTTGAGGTTTGAGGTATACTCGGCCGAGCTTCCTTTCGGCGCCTCCGGAATAAAGCTTCAAAAGGATCTCTTCAGTGATCCTTCAACACCCGAAGGCGCTGAAGCTGTTGAGAGGGTCTCTGATATGCTTATGGAACCGGAGATGAGCGCGATATATATGCTGGATTCGCTCGAGAACATACTTTTAAACGCCGACGGGTGGGACCGCTGGGTGATTGATTCAGTATACGAGGTGATACACAGGATAACAAGACGGAGTATCGCGGATATCCTTGAGTTTTCAGATATGAAAAGGGTTGAGGCGGCAAGAAGGAGACTTTACAGGCTGGCCTACCTTGAAAGAGATCCGGTCAGGTACCGGTGGGATATCTCTTCCTACAACCATAACGTCCCTGATGAAGAGAGGGAGAGAAGGCTTAAAGATATACATAATATACTCCTTCACCATATTGATGATAATATACGCCGTACGGATGCCGGGAACCCCGGAGCCGGACTTCTGAGCTCCCTGAAGGATACAGCTGAGAAGAAACACCTTCTTAACCGGTACATAGTGCACTCTACGCCTTTAAAGAATTTTGAGAGTATAGCCCGCCACGGTTTAAGTACCCGGTATACAAACCGGCAGGGGGAAGCTCCCGAAAAAATATTCTTCTGGGACTGGCACAGGCTGGAGAATATATCTCATTTTTTCAACAGCCGGAGAAAACTTGAAAATACCGTAATGCTCAGAGTCCCCAGGACTGCTCCGACCGTTTACGAGGAGAGGGTCATAGGCGCGGAGATAGGGGATAACGCAGGTGATTTCAAGGGGTATGAGATACCGCCGGCTTATATAGAAGTTGTTCACCCGCTGTACCCGTGGGTGGGAATACCTGTTACGGCTTTTAAAAGCAGCATCGAATTGGCGGATTTTTATGAATCCCTGGCCGCTCCTGAAACCCCTCGGTCTTATGAGGATACTGTTTCTGTTCCTAGCACCGGAGAGCTTTTTACGGTCCGGGAAAGAGGTTACTTAGAGGTTCTTCGCGCGGGGGTAGGTTCCGAACGCCGCGCCTTAATTGATGGCATAATAAGGCAGGAGAAAGAACTTTCTATAGTTCTTGAAGATGAAATACAGGGAGTTGAGGCGGAACTCGGGATAAGGATAGAGCCAGGAGAAACCACTGGGTTTAAGGACGGACTCCTTACGGTGGACCGGGGGTCTCTTGATAGGCTTGCCCTGATGAGCCTGGGTATGGAGGATAAATCTGCGGTCAGGGATATGCTTAAGATCGCATCTGCCCGGGAGAAGGCAAGGGCCCGCCGCGGAGTATTCGGAGATATGGAACTCATATACATGGAAGAGGCAATGGGTATGGGTATTGAGGGCCTGGATGCTCTGGCCCTGCCGGTATTCTTTAACGAGATACTTCCTGAACTTCTTATCGGAGATGAGGAGCTTCCCCCGGCATCCGGCATATGGACGAAGATAAGTGAGGTTGTATCATCTGAGGCTTACAGCCGCGTTCCGGATGCGGCAAGGGCAGATCTGACGGAAAGGCTTCTTTTTCATACGGAAGGTTTTCTGGGCGAGAGGCGCAGGATAACCGATACGACGGCCCCCGGGCATATTGAGCCTGAGGAGGCCATAGATAAGCTTCTTGACGATCTTGCCGGGGTGAGAGGTCTCGTGGCCGCTGTCAGGGCAATGGCCACCCCGTTTGCGCCGCTTGCCGCGGTTGCGGGAGGGATCTATGACGGTTACGACGCTCTTCGGGCCGATGATATCCTTCCGGATAACGTGAGGATGCCCTGGATGATGAATATCCGCGAGTTCATAAAGCTTGCGGTGGGTCGCAGGCCCGGTGAGGGGATAGCCTCTGATATAAACGCAAATACCATCATCAACATACTCTACGCAAATTAATGCTTCTAGTCTGCGGACGATAAATATTTTTCCAAAAAATCTTAAAAAATAACCTTATCCGGTAAAAGAGATTTCTCATATCTCCTTTTACCGCCTTTCGGAGGCCCTTGTCTTTCGTCGGCAAATTCTCTGTTTCATTTTCTTTTCACATTACACCCCCGCAGCCATCGGTATAATTTCACAAAGAGCGTAAAAAAGGCTGTTGACCTTCTCCTCTATTTCATAAGTTTAAGGTAACATATAAGCAAGAAATTATAATGTTTTTAATTTCTTGATAGTGTCCCAAATGTGTGCACTCATGGAACAACTGAGCACTTAATATGATAAGAACTGATACTGCAGCGGCCCTGGATGTCCAGAAGTTTATCCCAGTATTTTTCCCATTGCTCCGG
>SLGR01000170.1 GCA_007136585.1 Candidatus Sumerlaeota bacterium
GCGGCCCCGGTGGAGGTCAGGCCGATACTTATACCTGGCCGGCCCCTGTCACAACCTCCGGGGAGCTTACAGCAACCGTCACAATAGACGGGGCGGTTGAAACCGGTCTCTTCACCGTGGACTCCTCTGCCGCAATTGGGTGTGTCCCCTCTGTTGAGGACATAACCGCGGGGGAGAGCCCCGAGATCCGGATTTATGATGCGCAGGACGCTTACGGGAATCTTCTCGAAGGGGAGTACTCGGCAACCTTAACTATTGACGGGACAATCAAAACTCCTGATCTTAATTTCACCGGCGGAGAAGCTACTTTCGAATGGGATTCGATGACGGCAGCCGGAGGATATGAGTTAGAAGCGGTCATAGACGGAATACCGGATTTTGCCCTTTTCACTGTAATGCCCTCATCCGCAGTTGATTTCATAGTATCTGTGGATAACATAACAGCGGGAGAAAGCCCCCAGATCCATATATTCGGCGCGCATGACACGTATGGAAACCTTCTTGAAGGAGAGTACCAGTCATCTATAAATATTATCTTTGAAACAAAAACTCCTGATCTTAATTTCACCGGCGGAGCAGCTACTTTCGAGTGGGATCCGATGACGACGCCCGACACGCCAAACGCGGAAGTGAGTATAGACGGTGTAGCCAGATCAGATTTCTTTGAAATAAGCCACGGGCCACCCGATTATTTACTGGTGTATTCGTCTCCCGATGGGATAATAGCCGGTAACACGCAAAGCTTCTTCTCAGACGCGTTTGACGAGTACGGTAACAATATAGGCTTCGTCACGGATGAGACGGTCTGGTCAATAGAACCGGAAGCTGGTGGGAGCTGGGATGATAACATATATACTTCCGAGTTCTCCGGAGACTGGACGGTGACCGGCACATACGACGGGGACATCACAGGGACAGCCTCTCTAAGCGTCAGGAGCGCAGGTGTTGTTGAGTTCAACCTTTCTGTTTCTGATATAACAGCGGGGGAGAGCCCCCGGGTACAGATAAGCGAAGCCCGGGACGGGTTCGGGAACCTTCTTGGCGGGGAGTACCAGGCACTTATAACTATTGACGGGATACAGCAGGATCCTGATCTTACTTTCACCGGCGGATCCGCTTCTTTTGATTGGGATCCTATAGAAACCGCCTTCATATATGATGCGGAAGTGAGTATAGGCCCTGTAACTGAGACCGACTCATTTAACGTAAGCCCCGGAGCGCCCGCTCTTTTAGATGTGCTTCCGAATACCGCTGAGATAACAGCCGGGGAGACCCGGGAATACTACGCGGACGCGTTTGACGAGCACGGTAACAGTATAGGCGACGTCACGGCTGTGACGGTCTGGACAATAGAACCGGGAGCGGGGGGGAGCTGGGATGATAACATATACACTTCCGAGTTTTCCGGAGATTGGACGGTGACCGGAACCTACGGGGAAATCACAGGGACAGCCTCTCTTGGTGTCGGGAGCGCGGGCGTCTCGGAGTTTAACCTTTCTGTTGATGATATAAGCGCGGGAGAAAGCCCCCGGATTCAGATAAGCGAAGTCCGGGACGGGTTCGGGAACCTTTTCGAAGGGAACCAGACAGTAAATATAACGGTATATAGAAATTTTATTCCGGACGGGAATCAATGGCCTACTCTGAATTTCGAAAGCGGAGCCGCTTCTCACGATTGGTGGCTTACAACGACCCCGGGCGAATATGAAGCAGAAGTGAGTATAGGGAGTGTGCTGAGGACAGATTCATTCCACGTAAGCCCCGGACCACCAGCTGTTTTAGTTGTCTACCCGAATACAGCTGAGATAACAGCCGGGGAGACCCGGGAATACTACGCAGAAGTCTTTGACGAGTACGAAAACCCGGTAGGAACCGTTACAAATGAGACTGACTGGTCAATAGAACCGGGAGCGGGGGGGAGCTGGAATGAGTACATATACACTTCCCGGTTCTCCGGAGACTGGACGGTGACCGGCACCTATGAGGGAATCACAGGAACAGCATCTTTGAGAGTCAACTCTGCCGCACCTGCTGACCTTAGCGTTGAAACGCAGCCCGGCGACACGGGCGCTGGTGAAGAGATTCCCGGTCCTCCCGAGGCCAGAGTCGCTGACGAGTTCGGAAACCCGGTTCCCGGGGTCGGGGTTACGGTAAGTATCCAGGGTGGGGGAGATTTTGACGGCGGTGACGATACCGCCGTAACAAACGCTGCCGGTATAGCGAGTTTTACTGACCTGGTCATAAATAGCATGGGTTCATACAACCTGGTTTTTAATTCAGACGGACTGGACCCTGCAGTCTCTGATGATTTTAATATAACCTCAGCGGCGGCCTACAGCCTCGCCTTCGTGCAGCATCCTTCTGATGCGGCTGCCGGAGAGACGATAACCCCTGCTGTAAGTGTACGGGTTAAGGATGCTTACGGTAATTTTGCCGAAACAGCTGATAATATGATCACACTGTCGATAGATAACGATCCTTCGGAGGGGGCTGTCCTGAAAGGGACAGTTGAGAGAGCTGCGGTAGACGGGGCAGCAGAGTTCAGCGATATTAATATTGAGATCGCGGCTTCGGGGTACACCCTCTCGGCGTCAGCGGCAGGGCTTGAGGGAGCAGAATCCGATAGTTTCAATATAACCGCCGCATCTCCCGCAGTATTGAGCGTTGAAACGCAGCCCGGAGATACGACCGCCGGCCAGGCTATAGCCGGTCCGCCGGAGGTTAAAGCCGTAGATGAATTTGGAAACCCTGTTCCCGGAGCGGAAGTCGAGGTATCCATAAAGGGGGGCGGGGATTTTGCCGCCGGTCTCTTAACGGCAGATACAGGCCCTGACGGAATCGCGGATTTCACCGGACTGGTTATTGCCAGGCCGGGGGATTACCAGCTGGTCTTCAGCGCCGCCGGAGCGGCTGATGCGGAATCGTCGGTCTTTACAGTAAATGATATAGAAATAGAGGTAACAGGGGTTGAAGCTCATAGCGCGGTCATAAGAGTACTTGACGCAGATAAGCTCACTGCGCTTAAATCACAGCCCTTTAAATTCATTGCAAGTACCTCTACAGCGTTTGACAGCCCCGTTGAAACCGGGTGGTTTGAGGAAGATGAAGGGAAAGTATCCGGGCTTAAGACCGGAACTACCTACTGGTTCAAAGCCGTTATAAGGTTTGAATCCGGATACGAGGTAAAGACCGCGACAGCGTCTGCCGCGACAGTATTGGTTGAGACAGCCACCGGAGGGTTCAGCGAAACAAAGGACGACGATGACGGTAAAACAACTATTTCAGTCCCCTCAACCAACTTCCCGGTCTATGCTTTACTGGGCGCTCCTGAGCCTGATGATGAAACATTAATTGATGAAGCGAACAATAAGCTGAATAATGAAAATTTCAATACCGGTATCATTTCCCCGATTAGCTTCTCATTGAAAGACGATAAGGGAGAGGACGTGGATTATTCCACAGCTTTCTCTGATCCGGATGCCAGGATAGTTTTGAGGCTCTACTACGAGGAGGACCTGACCGCTAAAGAGCTTGACGGGCTCCGTATGGCAAGGCTTAACAGGAATACTTCGGAATGGGAACTGATAGATCGTGACCTTGTAACTGTTAACCATAGTGAAAAATGGGTTGAGGCAAGGCTTGAGAGCCTTTCCATATACTCTCTGGTTATTGAGCCCGCGTCCGCAGTCGCGGACCTCTCGGATGTCTTTGTATACCCAAACCCGTATAAACCTTCACAGGGGCACGCGTGGATCAAATTCGACAACCTTGGCGGGGAGACAAAGATTCAGATAATGACAATATCCGGAGACCTGGTATTTGAAGCTAAAGGGATAACCGGGTCCGAATTTGAGTGGAACGCAAGGAACGATTCGGGCAGGGAGGTGGCCAGCGGAGTTTATATAGCCCTTATTACCAATGAAGAAGGTGAGAGCAAAGTGTTGCGTCTGGCGGTGCTGAGATGATGAGAAAACTTCTTTTATTATCAGTTCTTGTACTGCTTTTTTCCGGGCGTGTGACTCAGGCTACGGATAAAAGGGCGGGTACATCCGCCTTTCAGTTCCTCAACATTGTCCCGGGAGCGAGAGAGGCTTCTATGGGCGGGGCCCTGTCGCATTCAAATAACGCGAATAATATCTTCCATAACCCCGCCGGGATGGCCCGGATAGATGGGGTGGAGCTCGGTCTCAGCTATAACAGATGGATTTCTGATACCACTCAGCAGACGGTATCCGGGGTGTACCCGACAGCATACGGGAATTTCGGTCTCGGCATACTGTACCTCCACGTAGGGGAAATAAAGGGATACGATGTAGATGTGCTAGGGGATCCTGTGAGAATCTCAGATTTCTCACCCTATGATCTTCTTATAGCAGGCAGTTATTCAAAAGTATTTCCGTGGTTCTCGGCCGGTGTAAACGTTAAGTTCTTCCGTGAGGAGATAGAGGATGTCAAGGCGGAAGGATTAGCCTTTGATTTTGGAATAAGAAGGGATTTCGCCGACAGGTTAAGCTTGGGGGTCACGGTTAATAACGCAGGCTCCGGCGTCAAGTTTATTGAAGAAGAAGAGTCGCTTCCGCTTAGCCTGAGGGTAGGAGCCGCCTATGGGATTACAGACAGCCTGTTTGCCGCAGCTGATCTTCTGGTCCGGAATGATAACACTCCAGAAGCAGGTTTCGGAGCAGAGTACTCAATTATTAAAAACCTGGCCGCCCTTAGGGCCGGTTATAAGTACGCGAATGACCTTAGCAGAAATTTTTCTGCCGGTGCCGGTATAACCGTCTCCGGATGGAGCCTGGATTATGCTTTTGTGCCTTTTGAAGACCTGAGAGATAATCACAGGGTTTCTCTCTTATACAGGTTCGGAAAACCGCTTGAAGAGATACTGCGCGAGCCGGTTGATCTGATAGATGAAGCAGTTGAAAAGGTTGAAGAAAAACCGGAACTTCCGGAAGAGCCGGAACCATACGAACCGGAAGAACCGGAACCGTACGAGCCGGAAGAGCCGGAGCCTGTAATCATTCACGAGGAAGACCCTGTTGAGTATGAGGAAGAAGAAGTATTAATTGAGAAACCTGTTAAGGAGAGCACGCAGGTTGAAGAGGGCGAGAGCCTCTGGACGATAGCTGAAAGAGTATACGGAGATCCGTCCAGGTGGGTTGAAATTTTTGAGGCAAACAGAGATATAATAGAAGACCCCGACCTCATATTACCCGGGATGAGCCTGAGTATTCCGGAGAACCGCTAAATCCAAAACAAAACTTTAAGCGGGGGCAGGCAGGAGTTCGCTTTATTTAGCTCCCGGGCGCCCGGGGAGTGAGCGCAAAAGAATAAGGGTGCTGATTATGCTCCCCGCGCCGATTAAAACCCAGAGAAAGAGCTGTGAAAGATCATCGATTGCGCCCCTTGAGTATCCCGTAATTGTTGCAGCTGAGAGCGCTGCCATATAAACCGACCCCTTAATGGCCCATATCCCGGAAAGGATATATCCCCATTCCCGTTTCCGCCATAGCCATATTCCGGAAATGAGCCCGAATGATACGACGAGCCACAAATCAAGTATAGCCGTGATATTGGTAGGATGTTCAACCGCTGTCACCATCTCGGGTAACCGCCCTGTCCATATGTAATCTGCGGAAACCGATATCCAGAAAATTCCGAGGAACAGCGATACCGTAATGATGAAGAGACCGGCTGCTCTGTGGGCCCTGCCAATTAAGGGTGGGTGAATAAGCCCCTTTGTTCCGGGGGCTGTAAGTCCCTTAATGAGCCCGATGGTGGAAAGCACTAGAATTGCGACATACAATAGAAAGAGCCGGTTAAAGGAGGCCCCGAAAGCATAAAAGGCGTAGTTATAGAAGGTGTAGGCCAGCATCCCCAGCCAGAGAAGGGTCCCGCGAGGAGAGTTATTACGGTGGAGCAGATACCCTATGGTTAAGAGCGGAATGCCTATCAGGAGCGTTACCAGGTCAGTGCCGAACCAGGCGGAGCGGACCAGAAGGTTATCCCGGTAGATATCCGGGCCGAAGAAACCCCATCCGGATGCGATACCCGTGAAAAGAATCAGCGAAACAGAGAGCGGATCTTGTCTCCGGCGGGGAGTCGCAGGAAGGTTCATTCGGTAAGCGCCTTATAAACTGCGATCATTATACTCTTACTGCTTACGGTTGCGCCGGATACCGCATCAACGGCGGGGGACTGGGCCTGAATGATCCTTTGCAAAGTTTCATGGGCCTCATATCCTTTCCCGCTTTTCTGATTTATGATTTCAATGTTTGTAATCTGATTTTCAGATACGGTTACCCTGAGGTCTACGGAGACCAGGAACTCTCCGAAAGAACCTTCATAGATGCCGTCGCTCAGCGCGGTAAGATCAATATCTGAAATAGAGGCGTAGGTTTCATCTATCGTATTTTCCATCTGTTCTGCGCGGCGGAATAGAAATAAGGCGGCTATGAGAATAGCCGGGAGTATTGCCAGGAGCAGTCTCAGGGGCTTCTTCACTGGAATCTGTTACTTAAAGCTGCTCTACGGCTGCCGAGGAGGCGTTTTCGATAGATTTTTTAAAGTTGCGGAAAAGCATCGGCGCGATTGCTCCTGTCCGGAGAATCGCTCCTTTCTGGTTCATATGCTTGTTCATATCCCTTATAGCGGAGGTTCCTCCCATGAAAGGGAAGGGAAACCCCATGGTCACAAAGGGGAGGGCTATCTTGCCGGATATATTTTGGAGTGACTCTATAGCGTTTATTACAACCGGCGAGGCGGAGAAAGCCCAGACAGGGCTGCCTACCAGGATAGCATCGTAATCGGCGCAGTCGGGGAGGTTGGTGATGGTAAAATCATTTTTCTGCTTCCCGGATTTTACAGGTTTGTCGGTCTTAAGTTCTCTCAGGGTGACGCTATGATTTCTTTCAATAAGTTTAGATTCTATCTTTTGGGCAAGGGCGCGGGTGTTGCCGGTAGAGGAATGAAAAATGATGCCGATATTCAAGGTTAAACTCCTTTTTTCTTTTCCGTTTAGTTATTTATAATTGCGACTCTTCCAGAATCTGTAATTTTGAAAATAAGTATATAACTGCTATTTAATAAAGTCAATCATCTCTCATTTTATGAGAAGAGCAAGAGAAAGCTTACCCCCGGTTTCCCCGCAGAATCGATTTTTTTTACGGGTTTAAGGCCGGGAAAATCAGGTTTAAATATAATTTGACGGGTTAAGAGCAAGTTTGTTACCCTAACAGTAATTAAGGTAAGTGAAGGATAGGCAGGAGGTTAAAAATGTCAGAGCAGAACCAGGCAGAGAATAAAGAGAAAGTAAGCAGGGATACAGCCCCGGAAAAGGGCGGAAAAAGAAAAAAAGGGTGTCTTGCCGGATGCCTGATAATAATTGCTGTTTTTGCAGTAATCCTTGCAGGGGTATCAATTTTCGGATATCTTAACAGGCACAGGCTCCTTCCGGCGGCAATGAGCTTATTCAATGTTAAGGCATCTACGGTTATTGAATCAATGGGTACCCCAATAGAGGAGGGAGTTCCTTCTGCTTACCTTGAGAGGGCATATGAGATCAATCTTCCTCATCAGGATACCCCGGTAAAGCTGGCAGTCTCTGATACGCCGGTTTATGATAAATATGATGAGTATATCAGTCATTTCAGGGAAGAGGGCTGGAGCGTCTCGGAGCAGGCTGAAGTCCTGAGAGGGGTTCCGGAGGAGCTTGAGCATTTTTCTTCTCATATTGAAGAGCTGAAACTCGCAAAACTTGAAAGAAACGGAGAGGGGATCAATGTGGCTGTTACAAGATACGGCGGAGAGACGGTGGCAGCGGTCTGGGGCAAAGCGGAGGCGCCGCGTGAGGCTGCCGCGCCCACGGAGAGGGAGCCCCGGGCAGCTGAGCCGGATATCGCGCCCGAGGAGGTCACCGGAGAAGATCCGGAAGATATCGCGCCCGAGGAGGTCACCGGAGAAGATCCGGAAGATATCGCGCTTTATCCCGGTTCGGTCAGGGTGGAGTACAGATCGGCAATTGACGGTGAGACACATTACTTTGAAGCGACCTACGCCGCAGAAGCCGGAGTGGATGAGCTGCTGAGTTTTTACGAAAATGAGATAGAAGAAACCCGGTGGGATATCGCAGCCAGGGAGAGTTCGCAGGAAGAGCATGCCATTCAGATCGTTAAGGATAACAAACAGGCGTATTTATCCTTTAGGCCAAGCAGGAATTACGGCGGTTATTCGGAAGTGGATATAGGGATTATAACCTATGGGGAGTAAAATCCGGAGTTGCCCGAAAGATTAAAATTATATATAAGAATACAGCTGATGTAATTTTAAAAGGAGGATCTTATTATGGTTAAATTATTCAGATGTGAGATATGCGGCGACCCTTATATAGGAGCATCTGCGCCCGAGAACTGCCCTTTCTGCGGCGCGCATATCAGGTATATCAAGGAATTTTCTTCGGCTGTAGCGGAATTTGATGTTGAGCTTAATGACCTGGACAGGGCCAACGCCAAGCGCGCCCTGGAAGTGGAGCTCAGTAATGCCGCCTTTTATTTCTGCGCCTCCGGTTCATCGGAAGAAACTGAGATGAAACTGCTCTTCAAGGCTCTCGGTAAAGTAGAGGCCGAGCATGCGAGCATATGGAGGAAAATCCTTAAACTTACAGAAGTTCCGGAAGTAAAAGAGGAGTGTCACTCAAGTAAGGCTGAAAATCTCAAGGAATCCCACGACAGGGAAACGCGGGCCATAGAGTTTTACAGGAAAGCGGCCGGGGAAGCTGCTGATCCAAGGGTAAAAC